>NZ_JALBUR010000013.1:0-58463 GCF_033971865.1 Grylomicrobium aquisgranense
ACGGCCCGGGCATAGATCAAAGAAGAAAGGACTTCGTACAGATCGAAATCATAGGAAGTGGTCAGTTTATACATATCCACGAATCTGCGGATATCCAGTTTCTCAAGAATTGACTTCAGAGGAAAGTAGCCGAGGTACTTCCCGGGAGAAACAGAAGAAATCTTCTGAACTTCCTTTTGAGCTTTCCGTTCGGCATTCATACGTCCTACTTCGGCTTTGTAGTAAGCGACGGGATCTTCAATACCCTCACGCTGCAGCTTGGTAACAGAGCCAAGAGATTTGAAACAACGGTGCTTCGTGCCCTTGGAATCCGGAGAATAAAAGGATTCATAGATAGCGAGATAAGTGTTGTTAGCCTGGTTCTGGATCTTAAGAAAGTAAGCCATAAAGTCGCCCGTTTCAATAATACACCATTACACCATTTTAATCAATATCCAAAAACAATTTTGTCAAGTGAGCTGAAGATAATAAAAACCCTTGGTACAAAAGGGCTTGTGCGTATTCCTGTTCTGATCTGCCTCTAAACTTTCATGGTGCTAAAGTCTAAAGACGGGGCTGCTGTACAGTGACCTGCAGGAAATCCTGGAGGATGGAAAAGCCTTCTATCTGATGGCAAAGCCGGGCAGCGGGCAGATTGTGATCAAGAAATACTGCAGTGCAGAGCTCATTGCCTTCCTGCATGCCAAAGCAAAGAGCGTTGACAAAGTGCATACGGCATGATAAAAAAATTACGCAGTCTTTAATCTGATACAGAGAGATCAGGAAGACAGAACATACTTTTCAAGTAAGATGAGAAATGTACGGTCTTCCTGCGGGAAGACTTTTTTTGCGGCAGGAGGAAAAGATGGAAGAAAAAAACGGTGTCATCCTCACTAACCATGCCATCACAGAAAAAATCTGGCAGATGCAGATACAGGTGCAGATGGATCTGGTTCCGGGACAGTTTGTGGATGCAGAGATTCCGGGTCTGTTTCTGCGGCGGCCATTCAGTGTTTCCAATGTGCAGGCCAATGTCATCACGCTGATCTACCGTGTCATTGGCAAAGGCACCAGAGCGATGACGCAGCTGCCATCCTATGCAGACATCAACCTGCTGGGACCATGCGGTAACGGCTTTGATCTGACCATCGCAGGCGATCATCCCATGTTAATCGGCGGCGGTCTTGGCATGGCACCAATGCCGTATCTTGCCAGACAGCTGCTTTGTCAGAAAAAGCAGGTTACCGTACTGGCCGGCTTTCAGAGTCAAAAGGATGCGATCCTGTTGGACGAAATGCAGAAGATGGGCTGTGATGTCAGCGTCTATACACAGGATGGCAGCCTTGGACACAGGGGGCTTGTCACAGACGGCATGAAAGCAAATGCGACGTGTATCTATGCCTGTGGACCGATGGGAATGTTACAGGGGGTGGCAGAAAAAGCAGAGGTTCCTGTGCAGGTATCACTGGAAGCCCGCATGGGATGCGGCTTTGGTGCCTGCATGGGCTGTGCCGTCATGACAAAAAACGGACCAAGGCGCATCTGCCATGATGGACCGGTATTCAATAAAGAGGAATTGTTATGGCAGGCATGAAGACATCTCTCTGTGGAATTCCATTAGACAATCCCATCATCCCTGCCTCCGGCACGTTTGGCTATGGATGGGAATATGCCCGCTTCTATGACATCAATCAGCTTGGTACCTTTTCCTGCAAGGGAATCACACGTGAGCCCAGATATGGCAATCCACTGCCGAGAATTGCGGAAGGCAATGCAGGCATGTTAAACAGTGTCGGCCTGCAGAATCCGGGCGTGGATGCCGTGATCCAGGAAGAGATCCCAAAGCTGAAAGAGGTATATCACAAGAAATTCATGGCCAACATTGCCGGGTTCTCCATTGATGAATACAAAGAAGTGGCAGAGAAGCTGAATGGCATTAGGGAGATCGGCTGGCTGGAAGTAAATATCTCCTGTCCCAATGTACATGGCGGCGGGATGGCCTTTGGCACGGATCCGGATGCGGCCTATGCCGTTACAAAAGCGATCAAGGCTGTCAGTGATAAGCCGGTCATCGTCAAGCTGTCACCGAATGTGACCGATATCACACGGATTGCAAAGGCATGTGAATCTGCTGGTGCCGATGGACTTGCCTTGATCAATACCCTGATGGCGATGCGCATTGATTTACGAACAAGAAAACCAGTACTGGCCAATGTTACAGGAGGGCTGTCAGGACCAGCCGTCTTCCCGATTGCATTGCGCATGGTTTATCAGGTGTATGAGGCAGTGCGCATTCCGATCATTGGGATCGGCGGTGTCTCCACGCCGGAAGACGTCATTGAAATGATGCTTGCCGGCGCCTGTGCCGCAGAAGTCGGCAGTGCCAGTCTGAAAGATCCCATGGCCTGTGCAAAGATCATCCATGATCTGCCTGCAGCCATGAAACGATACAACATTGAAAATCTCGATGCGATCATAGGAGGAGGACATATATGTCAAAAGATGTAATCATTGCCTGCGATTTTGCTTCAAAGAAAGATACGCTGACCTTTCTGGACCGCTTTGGTCAGGTGCGTCCGTTTGTCAAAATCGGCATGGAGCTGTTTTACAGTGAAGGACCGGATATTGTCAGAGAACTGAAACAGAGGGGACATCAGATTTTTCTTGATCTCAAGCTGCATGACATTCCTAACACGGTAGAAAAGACATGCCGTGTATTGGCAAATCTGGATGTGGACATGGTCAATGTCCATGCGGCTGGCACCATTGCCATGATGCAGGCTGCCAGACGGGGATTGTCCGTCAAACAGGGAAAGCAGCCGTTGCTGATCGCGGTCACGCAGCTGACCAGCACGGATCAGGCAGCTCTGGAGAATGAACTGGATATCCACCGGGATATGCAGGATGTCGTCATGCACTATGCACAGAATGCAAAGGCAGCAGGGCTTGATGGGGTGGTGTGCTCGCCATGGGAAGCGGATCAGGTACACCAGGCATGCGGTGCTGACTTTGTGACGGTGACACCTGGCATTCGTTTTGCCAGCAGCCAGAAGGATGACCAGAAGCGCATCATGACACCGGGCCAGGCAGCCAGAGTGGGCTGCGACTACATCGTGGTCGGCAGACCGATCACCCAGGCGCAGGATCCAGTGGCAGCCTACCAGGAATGCGTCAGAGAATTTACAAAGGAGACAAGATGAGAAGCGAAATCATTGCTAAGGACCTGCTGAAGATCAAAGCGGTTTTCTTTCAGCCGGATGATCCCTTTACCTGGGCCAGCGGCATTAAATCACCTGTTTACTGTGATAATCGCCTGACACTGTCCGATGTACAGGTCAGAAATGATGTAGAAAACGGTCTTGCCGAAATGATCAAAGAGAAATATCCCGATGCAGAGATTCTGATGGGTACTTCGACAGCGGGCATTGCCCATGCGGCCATTACTGCCCAGATTCTCAATCTGCCCATGGGCTATGTCCGCACGGGCTCCAAGGACCATGGCCGCAAGAACCAGATCGAAGGGAAGATTCTGCCTGGACAGAAGGCCGTGGTCATCGAAGATCTGATCTCTACAGCAGGCAGCTGCGTGGATGTGGTCAATGTTCTGCGGGATGCCGGGGCAGAAGTACTTGGCATTGCGTCCATTGTGACCTATGGCATGGCCAAAGCCGCAAAGAGACTGGCAGACAACGATGTTGCAAATGTATCACTGACCAACTTTGATACGATTGCGGCCTGTGCAGCAGAGGAAGGCTATATCAAAGAACGTGATATCAAGAGACTGCTGGCATTCCGCGATCATCCTGAGGATGAAAGCTGGATCAACCAGTAATACGTATTCTCATAAGCAAAAGCTATAACTGAGCATTGATTTTTTGAAATTGCTTTCTGAAACATTCCCTGTAAAATGATTGGCATAGAAAGGGAGATGCAGAATATGAACACAGCTAAGACAACGATGATGATGTGCATGTGCAGATGGTTAACGGGTGATCACAGCTGTGTTGACAGGGGATCATAGGTTTTATGTGACCCAATCTGCATTTGCAAGGCACCCGTGAGGTATTCGCGGGTGCCTTTTTATGAGGATAAGAAGATGAGTGAAAGAAAAGAAAGAATCAATGCATTTGTACAGGCACAGCTGCCTGTGTATCAGAAGATTGCGCTTGCGATTCATGACAAGCCGGAGGTATCCAATTATGAATTCTTTGCCAGTCAGACATTATCAGAGCAGTTATCCAAAGAAGGGTTTGACATCGAGCTGCCCGCAGCCGGGCACCGCACAGGCTTTGCGGCAAGGTACAAATCTTCCTTGCCAGGCCCGGTGGCGGTCTTCCTGGCAGAATATGACGCTCTTGCAGGTCTTGGCCACGGCTGCGGCCACAATCTGTTCGGCGCCACCTCGTCTTTGGCCGCTGCAGCTTTAAAGCAGGTCATTGATGAAACCGGCGGTGAGGTCAGAGTCTATGGCACCCCTGGTGAAGAGGGCGGTGAGAATGGCAGTGCCAAGGGTTCCTTTGTCAGAGAAGGCTACTTCAAAGATGTGGACTTTGCCCTGTGCGTGCATCCCGGCGGCGATGACAAACACTATCTGTCATCCCGGAATTATGCCTGTGCACCGGTGGATATCACCTTTGATGGCAGAGCTGCCCATGCGGCTGGTGATCCTCAGGATGGCATCAATGCCCTGGATGCGCAGATTCTTGTCTATAACGGCATCTCCGTCCTCCGTCAGCAATTGACAAACCGCATCCGGATCCACGGCATTATCACCGAGGGCGGCACGGCACCCAATGTCATTCCGGAACATACCAATTCCAAGTGGTATATCCGTGCAGCTGACATTGATACGCTGCATGAGCTGTATGCCAGGGTGGAAAACATCGTCAAGGGCGCAGCACTGGCAACGGGATGCACCGGCAGTATCAAGCTGTATCAGAACCTGGTGGAAAACATGGTCGTTACACCATCCCTGGATGCCATCTATGAAAAGAATCTGAACCTGTTCGGACAGCAGATCACACACAAACCAGACACGGTGCAGCCGGGCAGCTCGGATGTGGGCAATGTATCTCAGGTTGTACCTGCGATTCAGCCGCATATCGGCATTTCCAGCACAAAGATTGCCGGCCATTCACCTGACTTTGTCAGGGCTGCCTGCAGTCAGAAGGGATTGGATGCCATCGGCCTGGGCGCAGCGGTGCTGGCAGATACAGCACTTGATCTGCTGGAGGATGAAGCACTGCTGCAGAAGGTGAAGGAAGACCATGCATGGCATGTTGCCCATCAGAAGGAACTGCCGCTGTAAGAAGGGAGAAAGCATGATTGAAATATCGCATTTAAGCAAAACCTATGACCTGAACAGCAGTCAGGTTCATGCCGTCAATGATGTCTCTTTCAGCATTGGCAAAGGAGAAGTCTTTGGGGTGATCGGCTATTCCGGCGCTGGCAAAAGCACGCTGGTGCGCTGCATCAACTTTCTGGAAAAGCCGCAGTCAGGTACGATTTCCATCGATGGCTTCGGTACGGTGCATGCCGGCAAGGAAGGACTTCTGCTGGAAAAAGACGGCCGGCAGACACAGCTCAGAGAAAAGGATCTGCGTCATCTGCGCCATTCCATTGGCATGATCTTCCAGCACTTCAATCTGCTGGACCGCAGTACAGTATTTGACAATGTGGCTTATTCACTGCGCTACCGCCATCTGTCAGGAAAACAGATTGCAGACAGAGTGGATCCCCTGCTTGCCCTTGTCAATCTTTCAGACAAGCGTAATGCCTATCCCTCTCAGCTGTCTGGCGGTCAGAAACAGCGGGTTGCCATTGCCAGAGCCCTGGCGGCAGAACCTCAGATACTCCTGTGCGATGAAGCAACCAGCGCCCTGGACCCTGATGCGACGGAATCCATCCTTGCTCTGCTGAAGAAACTGAACAAAGAACTTGGCCTCACCCTGGTCGTCATTACCCATGAAATGGCAGTGATCAAGGAGATTGCGGACAAAGTTGCCGTCATGGAAAACGGAAAGATCGTTGAAGAAGGCGCAGTCTATGACATCTTTGCCTCGCCGAAGCAGCCGATCACAAAGAAGTTTGTGGAAAGCTCGAGCGGTCTGAACAAAATCTCAGAGCTGTTAAAGCATCAGGCAGGCATGGCACTTTCATCTTCTGACAGCCGTCTGGTCAAACTTGTCTTCACCAGAGAATCTGTAGGAGATGCCCTGATTTCCATTGTCTCACGTGAGTTTGATGTCAATGTCTCCATTGTCCTGGCCAATGTCGATCTGGTGGAAGACAGTGCTCTGGGTGCCATCATTGCCAGTGTCAGAGGCACAAAAGAAAATATCGGAAAAGCCCTTGCCTATCTTGAAAACAGGGGTGTCAGAGTGGAAGGAGTGAAAGCATGAGTCTGTTTCAAAGCCTGTTTCCCAATGTTGTCAAATACTGGAACATGTTCCTTGAAAGCCTGCAGGCAACCTTCCAGATGTTCTTCATTGCCGGCATCTGGATTCTGGTCATCGGCGGTGCTCTTGGCATCCTGCTGGTCGTCACAAGATCCGACGGCATCCGTCCCAATAAAGGCGTTCATGTCATTTTGGAGATTGTTACCAACATCTTCCGGTCCATTCCCTTCATTATTCTGCTGATCTTCCTGATCCCGCTGACAAGATTCATTACCGGTACTTCCATTGGCGTAACCGGAGCCATTGTCCCACTGGTCTTCGGTGCCGTTCCCTTCTTTGCCAGACAGGTAGAAAGTGCATTGAGCGATGTGGATCCCGGCAAGATCGAAGCAGCCCGTGCCATGGGCAGCGGCACCATTGGCATCATCTTCCGCGTCTATCTTCATGAAGCATTGCCCGATCTGTTCCGCGCCGTCACAATCACATCCATTTCCCTGGTTGGCCTGACCACTTCAGCAGGTGCTGTCGGGGCCGGAGGCATCGGCAGCTTTGCCATCAATCAGGGACAGAACATGTACTATCAGGATGTTGTCAATCTCTGCGTATTATTTCTGCTCGTCTTTGTATCACTGCTGCAGCTGGTGGGAAATTCACTGGCCCATGCGTCTGTAAATAAAAAACTTTTTAAATAAGGAGATAGAAAAATGAATCACACAGCTAAGAAGATTCTCGTATCCGTTCTCACTGCCGGCACTCTGGTCACAACAGGCTGCGGCGCCAAATCATCCACAGCCGAAGCGATCAAGATCGGTGTGCCAAGCGATGCCACCAACCAGGCAAGAGCCATCAACCTGCTGACCTCAGCAGGCCTGATTGAAGTGGATCCCGATGCTGGCTATACACCGGAACTGGCTGACATTACAAAGTATATCTATAACATTGAAATCGTCCCGGCAGCAGCCAATACTCTGGTATCCACATTGGATGACTATGCGGCTGCGACGGTCAACGGCACCTATGCCGTTCCGGGAGGACTGTCTCCTGAGAAAGACGGCCTGATTACGGAGGTACAGGAAAAGGGATCCGACAATCCGTTCATCAATGTCATTGTGGCCAGAACGGCTGACAAGGACAATCCGGACTACCAGACCATTGTCAAAGCCTATCAGTCTCAGCTCGTTGCAGAATACATCCTTGAAAAGAACAAAGGTTCTTCCGTTCCGGCATTTGACTATGATGAAAACTATACAGTTGATGCGGACTTTGTGGACAGCATCGAAGGATACAACTCAGATTCAGCTGGCAAGAAAGTCATCAAAGTCGGCATCTGCGGAACCGGAGATGTATGGAAAGCCGTCCAGAAAGTACTCGATGATGAAGATGCAGGCATCTACATTGAAGTTGTGACATTCGATGCCTACAACCTCCCCAATGAAGCACTCAACTCCGGTGAAATCGACCTCAATGCCTTCCAGCACAAAGCATACCTCCAGTCTGAAATTGACTCCCAGGGCTATGATCTGACTGCCATCGGCGATACATCCTCCGCACCGCTGACCCTTTACTCCAAAAAAGTCAGCAGCCTGGATGAACTCAAGGAGCTGGCAGGAAAGAAAGAATAAAACAGTTTTTGACAAATGTGCGGCAGATTGTCTGGTGAACATGCATGACAATCTGTCTTTTTTCATCAGCAGGACAGAAAAAGCCCGGCATAACTGTCAGCAGACAGACAAATGCCGGGCTTAATTGCCCTGTTTTACAGCAGATGAATATTGTGCTCCTGGCACTGGCTGACCATCTGATCCGGCCATATGGAAGCCTGAACTTCACCGATGTGTGCTTTGTTCAGCAATAACATGCACAGTCTGGACTGGCCGATGCCGCCGCCGATGGTGTAGGGAACTGCATGGTGGAGGATGGCCTGATGGTATGGCAGCTGCAGCCTGCCTTCACAATGGGCAGCTTTGCACTGTTTCACAAGAGATTCTTCGTCTACGCGGATTCCCATGGATGAAATCTCCAGGGCCTGATCAAGAGAGGGCAGATAGAACAGCAGGTCGCCATTGAGGCTCCAGTCGTCATAGTCTGGTGCTCTGCCATCATGTGGCTTGCCGGATCTCTTCAATGGTGATCCAATGCCAATGATGAAGACGCACTTCTTGTCTTTGACAATCTTGTTTTCTCTTTCTTTTGGGGAAAGATCCGGATAGAGGTCTTCCAGCTCCTGAGCCGTAATGAAGGATACATCATCTGCCAGATGGCATACAGCTTCGGGATACTTATACCAGACTTCATGTTCCATATGCTTGATGACTTTGAAGATGGTACGGACTGTGCTTTCCAGCATTGGAATATTTCTGTCTTCTTTATTGATTACTTTCTCCCAGTCCCACTGGTCCACATACATGGAATGCAGGTTATCGAGCAGTTCATCCCTGCGGATGGCATTCATGTTGGTATACAGGCCTTCACCTGGTTCAAAATGATATTTCTGCAGAGCCCAGCGCTTCCATTTGGCAAGCGACTGGACTACTTCCAGCTTTTCGCCGGGCAGATCCTGGGCATCAAAGGAAACAGGGCGCTCAATGCCATTGAGATTGTCATTGAGACCGCTCGCCTTTGTCACAAACAATGGTGCACTGACCCGGGACAAATTCATTTCTTTTCCGAATTCCCGCTGGAATGTATCACGGATATACTTGATTGCTTCCTGCGTATGACGCACATCCAGCGTCGGCTGATAATTTTCTGGTATCGTAACTTTCATGATCTGATCTCCTGTGCATGATTGTATCCCGAAAGAAAGGCACAGAAAAGAACAATCTATTCTTAAGAAAAGATTAAGATTCATATTTTGGTGTGCTGTCCGTAATAAAACATGCTAGATTGATAAGCATGAAGCACAGGAGGAAGAGAAAACTGCGCCGCTGGGCAGTGGTGTCCATTGCCATTGCGGCTGCTGTCATCATTGCATTATGCATCATCACTCATTTTACATTGCGTCTGACATTGCGTGGTGATCCGCATGTCTTTCAGCAGGTAAATGAAACATATGTTGATCCTGGGGCGGATGCTGTTTTGACCAACCGCATCCTGCCATTTCTGCATCAAAAAGCAGAAGTGAAGACTTCCGGTACGGTAAATGTGGATGAAAAGGGACTGTATACCATTCAGTATGAAGCTGGCAAAGGAAGATATCATAAGCGTGCTGAAAGGATTGTTGAGGTAAGAGATTACCACACACCAGAGATTACATTAACAAGCAATCCGGATGCTTATACGCCATACAATCATGACTATCAGGAAGAAGGCTATTCTGCCAGTGACAGTACGGATGGAGATCTGACCGGATCTGTTTCTGTGACCACTGATGGGCAGTACATGAAGTATACTGTCAGAAACAGTGCAGGCAATTATGCAGTGGCTGTCCGCAGGATCGTCTATGATGACAGGGAGGCACCGGTATTGTCATTTGGGGATGGCGGTGATGACAGTGATGTGACAGTGTTTGCTGGAACAACGTATGATCCTGGTGTTACTGCCTTGGATGACAGTGAAGATGATGTTACAAATAAGATCGAAATGGATGGCAGTGTGGATACCAGTACACCGGGTGATTATACGGTGACATATACGGTATCTGACAGCTATGGCCACAGTACAGCCATAACAAGAACGGTGCATGTCATTCCGGTGCCTCAGAACCATTCTGGCAGGGAAGATGCGAAAACAATCTATCTTACCTTTGATGATGGACCATCTGACAATACAAGAAGACTGCTGGATATTCTGGATCAGTACAATGTCAAGGCAACATTCTTTACAACCGGACGTGGGGATGATTCTCTGATCGGGGAGGAATACCGCCGCGGCCACACCGTGGCAGTGCATACAGAAACACATAACTATGCTCAGATTTATGCCAGTACGGATGCTTACTGGGCAGATTTCAACAGACAGAATGCCCGTGTATTTCAGCAGACGGGCAGCTATGCATCCCTGATGCGCTTTCCGGGCGGCTCTTCCAATACCGTCAGTGCAAACTACTGTTCCGGCATTATGAGTACGCTGACCCAGCAGGCGTCTGCCAAGGGACTGCATTACTTTGACTGGAATGTGTCCAGTGGGGATGCCGGCAATATTGACAGTGCCGATCAGGTGTTTGATAACATTACAAATGGCATTTCTTCTGTCAGTGCCAGGGGCTATCCTGCTGTCGTTCTCCAGCATGATACAAAGTCCTTCTCCGTGGATGCTGTATCACGGGTCATTGAATGGGGACTGGCGAATGGCTACCACTTTGAAAAGCTGGGAGACAACAGTTTCACTGCCCATCACCATATCAATAACTGATGTTGAAGAAACAGCACAGCAGTGATATATATGGGGCATGGAACGTACAAACTCATCTCTGCATTTAATGACCGAAGGTGATCTTCGCAAAGAGATCATCTTTTTTGCGATCCCTTTGTTTGTCGGCAATCTGTTTCAGCAGATGTACAACACCGCAGATTCCCTGATTGTCGGCAACTTCCTTGGCGCAAAGGCACTGGCAGCCGTATCCGGTGTCAGTTCGCTTGTCTTCCTGTTCACCGGCTTTTTCATGGGCTTTTCCACCGGCGCCGGTGTCATTATCTCTCGCAGCATTGGGGCTGGAGACAGCCGGAAGACAAAGCTTGCCATTCACACAACAGTTGCTCTTGGCCTGGTTCTGAGCGTTGCCATGACCATCATTGGCGTCATGATGACACCTGTCATCCTGCACTGGATGAAGACACCAGCAGATGTTTTCCCATTATCCAGTCTTTATCTGCGCATCTACTTTGCCGGCTTTGGCGGTCTGATCATGTACAACACCATGACCGGCATCCTGCAGGCGGCCGGTGATTCCAAGCATCCGTTATATTATCTGATCTGTTCTTCCATGATCAATGTAGTGCTGGATATCGTATTTATCGCGGTATTCCACATGGGTGTGGATGGGGCGGCCATCGCCACTGTGATGTCAGAAGTACTGACTGCGATCCTGGTTTTCATCAGGCTGTTAAAAGCACCGGAGCCTGTCTGCCTGCATATCACGCATATTGCTTTTGATAAGGAAAGTTTGAAGCAGATTACAGATTACGGCCTGCCTACAGCTCTGCAGGGCTCGGTCATCGATATTTCCAACATCCTGATTCAGTCCTATATCAACAGTTTCGGTGCCATGGCCATTGCCGGCATCGGTGCCAGCACCAAGGCAGAAGGTTTCATCTTCCTGCCGGTTACCGCCTTTTCCATGGCGATGACAACCTATATCTCCCAGAATATGGGCGCGCAGAAATATGAGAGAGTCAGAAAGGGCATGCACTTTGGCTTTGCTGTATCACTGACCATGATTGAGATCATGGGCGTCCTGTTCTTCCTCTTTGCCCCGCAGATTGTTGGCTTATTCAACCGTGATCCCGACGTCATTGTGTATGGGGCAGGCAGAGCCAGAGTCACCGGTTTCTTCTACTTTCTGGTTGGCTATTCTCATATTGCCTCAGCTGTATTAAGAGGACTGGGCAAGCCAATGGTACCGATGGCTGTCATGCTGTTCTGCTGGTGTGCAGTCCGTGTCACCATCCTGTTTACCATCGGCCTGGTCTGGCACAATATCCTGCTTGCCTACTGGGTATATCCTCTGACCTGGACACTGAGTTCCATCGCCTTCTTCTTCTACCTGCGCCATCAGGAAAAAATAGCCCTATCATAAAGAAAACGTCCGCCGGACGTTTTTTTCAGTCTTTGTCTTCTTTTTTCACCATGATCAGCGCAATCAGTCCGATGCCGGCCAGCACTCCCGGCAGCATGCCCTGTACAAAGGATGAAAGATTGCCGCCGGCAAGAAGACCTGCCAGACTGAGCGCAGCCAGCACAAAGTCAGAACAGATGAGAATATACAGCAGATTCTTCATGCGGTTTCTCCGCTTTTTTCTGCCAGAATAATGCCTTTGCCAGAGTTGGTGACAGTAAAGGAGAGAACTTTGTATCCTTTGGCATCCAGTTCATTTGCCTTTTCTGCTGCGGCAACAGCCATGGCAGCGGTATGGGGATGGTAGTCTACACAGAATGTTTCGTATTTCATACATACCTCCTGCATCAAGGATAGCAGGTGCAGTATATTTTCTTCCATCCACTTATGATCATACAGACGTTAAATTCTGGTAAATCTGTGCTGTCTGCTGAATGTATATGTCTTGCAATCCCGGAACCAGTATCTATAATAGCTGGACAATACTGAAGGAGGAGATTGTGTATGGCTTATTATACAAGTAATGCTGAGCATCCGATTGAGATCGTAAATATTGCCGGCCGTCAACTACCGCGGTTAAAGCCCGCAGGCTTGAAGGAACACGGCTGCACATAGAATGTGCAGTCGTGCACTCCAACTTGCCCTGATACAGCTGACTCGCTTATCTGCCGCAGCAGGTAAGTGTAGGTCTGCCAGTGAGAGGGCGGTTATCATAGTGAGTTGCCAAACTATGAGGCAGGAATGTACTGCCATACTGCCTTTCAGCAGTTATCTATTGCAATGCCGGATTCCTGCAGTAAGGCAAGACCGGCATTTTTGATATTGATTGCGGCGTTATGATCGCGTACATGGTGTGAACCGCACATTGGGCACACCCATTCTTCCTGCCCCAGTACGATTCTGTTGTCGTCTGACATAACACAGCCGCATGACGAGCAGGTCTGTGTCGTGTTTCTGGGATCGACAAGCAGACACGTTTTACCGCGTTTGGAAGCTGTGTTTTGCAGCTCAGTCAGAAAAGTTCTCCATCCACTGTCTGAGATTGCCTTTGCCAATTTGTGGTTCTTTTTCAAATTTCGAACTTTGAGATCCTCGGCAAACAAATAGTCGTGGCTTTTGACTTCTTTGTCTGCTGTACATCTGATAAAGTCCAATCTTTGATTTGCCACATGACGATGGCATTTGGCCAGTCTGAGACGTGCTTCCTGATAATTTCTGCACGTACGATAGTCTCGGCCATCTCGTCTGGCAGCTTCGCACTTTCGCGAAAGGACACGCTGCGCTTTGCACAACTTCTTTTCTGCCTGTTTCATATAACGCGGTGACTCGATCACACAGCCATCACTGTCCATCAGAAAGTTGGACAGGTTCAGATCCATGCCTGCCGCTCTGCCAGTTCTGACATAAGCAGTATGAAATGGTTCGTCTGATGCCAGAGCAAGCGAAATATAGCAGTCTCCGCACGTATCCATCCTGATGGTGACAGTACCAATGCGTGTTTCTGCAACACGATTCAGCAGCGCATCAATCAGCTTGCGGGAACCTTTCATGCGGATCGTACCAAGCATCGGCAGCACAAGATGATTCCTGTCTGTAAAGCGTACGCTTCCTTCGTACAGGCCGACAACGTGTGGAATGGTATTCAACTTCTTTCCGGCATAGTGATTACTGGTCTGATAGCAATATGTGTTGTCAAACTTGTGGAATGTCGGAATACTGGTTCCTTTCACTTTTCTGAACTGAATCCACGCCCGCTTATAGTTCATAATGGCATGAAGTACCATGTCTGAATCGCAGTCCCACAAGAAAGGAATTGCGTTCTTGATGGATTTTGCATCACCATATGCAGATGCCAGATATGCAAGCCTTTCTGCGTCTGTTGGAGACAGTGATGCACTTTTTCTCAGACGGAACATCTCATTGTACACAGCCACCAGACGATTGTACACAAAGCGTGAGGCGCCGCCGTTCATGCGAATCATTGCCTTTTGTCGATCAGACGGATACACACGCATCTGCAGTCCAATATGGAACATGTAATCAGACATCTTCTTCATGTTATTATTATAACACATATATAATGCTTATTATATATGGTATACATATAATATATAAAGCAAAAAAGAGGATACATATGAAGAGACATATTGATCGAATTGAGGATGCCGTTTATGAACGTGGATATGTGTATAATCTGCACTTTCATATTATCTGGTGTACGAAGTACCGTAATCCATGGTTTACAACGCCTGAGCTTGTGAATGAGATGAAAGATATTCTGCAAAGTCTTGCAAAGCAGGCAGATGTAGACATTCAGGAAATGGAAGTGATGCCAGAACATATCCATTTGCTGTGCAGTTTCAAGCCAAAGTACAGCATTACTGATGTGGTAAAAAACCTGAAAGGAGCGTCTGCCAGACTGTTTCTGAAAGCACATCCGGAAATTAGAAAAGCTATGTTCTGGGGTGATAAGCTATGGGCGCCAAGCTATTATGTTGGCAGTGTTGGCAACATGAGCAAAGAAACAGTAAAACGGTATATCCAAAATCAGTATGATGGCAAAGGTGGAGATCACTCACCCGCAAGAGAAAAGAACAGCAATTCCTCCCAGCAATGAATTGCCGGGATTCCTTGCTTTATTCTTCATTGAAGAGCGTGTGAAGGCACGCATGGACCGTGGGGCTTTTGGATATATCCGTGAGGGTGCTGAAGATGAATGGACACTGCGTGAGAATACGCGTGCATTCAATGATATCAGGATCGTGCCGCGTGTCCTGCAGGGAATTGACCATGCGGATCTGTCAACTTCCATTTTTGGAATTCAGCTGAAAACACCGATTATTGAGGCACCTTCTGCAGCACATGGCCTGGCACATGTCAAAGGTGAAGTGGATACGGCAATTGGTGCAGCCAAAGCAGGCACTCTGTTTTCGATGAGTACATATGGCAGTACTTCTGTAGAAGAGGCAGCAGCTGCCGCTCCGGGAGCACCACAGTTCTTCCAGCTCTATATGAGCAAGGATGATCAGTTCAATGAATTCCTGATCAGAAAAGCAGTGAAGGCTGGCGTAAAGGCGATCATCATGACGGTTGACTCTACACTGGGCGGATACCGGGAGGAAGATGTTGTTTCCCACTTTCAGTTTCCGCTGTCAATGCCGAATCTTGCGGCATACAGTTCCAGTGATGGCGTCGGCAAGGGCATCTCTGAGATTTACGCTGCAGCCAAACAGGACTTTGTCCCGGAAGATGTCGCAAAGGTAAAGCAGATGTCGGGACTGCCTGTGCTGGTAAAGGGCATCCAGTCTCCCCAGGATGCTTTGACAGCGATACAGGCAGGTGCAGATGGCATCTGGGTATCGAATCATGGCGGCCGTCAGCTCGACGGCGGTCCGGCTTCCATTGCCGTACTGCCTTCGATTGCAGAAGCTGTCAGCCATCGTGTTCCGATCATCTTTGACAACGGCGTCCGCCGCGGTCAGCATGTTTTCAAAGCTCTGGCAAGCGGTGCTGATCTGGTGGCAGTTGGACGCCCGGTAATCTATGGTCTGAATCTTGGCGGTGCTGAGGGAGTGAAATCAGTCTTTGACCATCTCAACATGGAGCTGTCCATTACCATGCAGCTGGCAGGCACAAAGACCATCGAAGATGTGAAAAAGGCAAAATTGCTGCGATAAAGAAAAGAACGAAGAATATATCCTGAAGAGATCTTTGCAGGTGGTACAGAACGCAAACAGTTCTGAAACCTCCAGCAAAGATCTTTTTCTATCGGAAAGCAAAGACACAGATGCGCAGATCGGTAATGCCGCAAAGGAACATATTGGAGATTCTGCCATTTGCATCACACCAGATGCAGACGGCTTGTTTCTATCCCCTTACGGGGAAATGATAATCCAACGTGCCGCGAAAAGCGCGGTACAGAAAGGGAAGCTTGAATGTGACGTCGAAATGACGCTTTCAAGCGGCAACGTCACAGAAAGGAACCTATGCCAGTCAGAACACATTTACAGGAGGCCCGCAAGGCAATGGGCCTCACCCAGCGGGAGGCCGCGGGTGCTCTTTTCATCAGCAAGGACTCCCTCTCCCGCTATGAACGGGGCGAGCAGGAACCAGGACTGGAAGTTGCCATGCGGCTCAGCCAATACTATCAGGTGGCAATGGACAAGCTGTTTGAGATTGATGATAAACATAATGCATGACCGGTTTCCTGCCAGTAACTTTTGATCTGCGCTGTCTATCCGCATTTACTGCCCGGCCGGCAGGTTGACTTTTTATCTTCTTAGACTCCCCTAATCTCACCCAATCAGTCGTTCTGCCGCGAAGACAGCCAGGACTCCGCAGACAAGACTCAGAATGACATACAGCATGGCGATCCCGGTGCTCCCCTTCTCCAGAAGCCCTTCCGTCTCCAGGGCAAAGGAAGAAAATGTGGTAAAGCCTCCGCAGATGCCGACCTTTAAGAACAGCACTGCCTTGGGACTCATTGCATTCCTTGCAGCAAGAGCGGCCACCAGGCCAATGATAAAAGAACCGATGACATTGATCATGAATGTCTTTATTGGAAATCCATTTTCCGGATGAACGGGCAGCAAGGTGATCAGATACCTGCAGATTGCTCCGACTGCTCCGCCAAACCCAACAATAATAATGTTCATATTCGTCCGTTTCCTATTCGTACAACCGTCAGGCATAGAACATATCCATTACTCCGAGATCCGATAATGGGCGACCAGATCATCTCGTTTCTCCAGTATGTCCTCTTCATAGGATACCTGATGCGGAGAATTATGATGAATTACATAAGGAACCCCATCCTTATTTCTTCGATCTGAAACAACTCCTATGTGATTTTTAAAAATAACGATGTCACCGCCCTGCCACTCTTCGATGTCAGAGAGATCGGTGGTCAGACTGACCGCATTGTTCTTAAACCAAACCTTCAGGTTCTGCACCCTTCGGAAATCAATATTCTTATCGGGAGTCTCTACATTGTAATCTCCCGGATGTGCTTTGATATCCTCATCCACCAGTTCCATGAGGTCATATCCGGCGCCTCTCATCGATAATGCCACTACATCTGTACAGACTCCATAACCGTCATCGGGATAGCCGGTGCTGTAATATTTGCTCTTGTACTGTGGCTGCGTGCTGACATACGCCAATGCTCCCTGCAGAATGTCCGTCTGGTCATCAATTCCGTCTCTGTCTTTATCCACTGAACTATGAAACTGCGGGATCTGCGTTTGGTACAGATCAGGCAGTCTCTTTGCAGATGTCCGCTGATGATGCGGCATGAAGAACACACTTATCAAGAGAAGAGCGACCAATAGCGCGATGAGGCAAATCATTCTTTTTCTGTTGAACTTCTTCATAAATTCTGATTGTCAGCTACATCCGGCTTTCTTTCCGGGAATTCCCGCGCGGATGAAAACAAATTCCATATCGGACGAGCGATCGGCATCGAAATGATAGCCGCTCCAGTTGAACGCTTTGATCTGCACCGGCTCACCGAAAATGCAGGTGATGAAGCGATCGTCCGGCTGCAGATATTTTTCCAAACATCTGGAATACTCTTTCGATGCCAGATTGATGATGGTTTCTATTCCCTTACGGGAAAATGATAATCCAACCCCATGCCTCTGAAATGGCTTGAATACTTGCTTTTTTGATGGGTTTGCGGGGCAAAAGTGAAAATCTGGCTTTCTTGGAGTGTCGTATTTCCAGAATTGCTGAAAACCTCAGTGTTTATGCCGTGCGGAGTAAAACTTTCTGGCATAGTGTCAAAAAATACAAGTTTTAGGCTCCTTCCGTTGGACAAAGGTATTGTATCAGAAATGAATTGTTGCAGAGATGAAATGGTGTTTGTGAATGAAGGGTGATTGGTGTTTTGTCTTGCTGTATTCTGCATTGGATTCTTTCTCTTTCTGAACGCGGCAATTGGTCAGTGTATGTGTGGATCCTGCATGAAAAAAGGAATCCCATTTTCAGGATTCCTGTTAGTTCAGCTGATATCCTGGAACTGTGAGTTGTAGAGCTTGGCATAGAAGCCGTTTTTAGCTAACAGTTCTTCATGAGTGCCTGTTTCGACGATGTCGCCATGGTCCATGCAAAGGATCATGTCGGCATTCCGGATGGTGGAAAGACGGTGGGCTATCACAAAGGATGTTCTGCCTTTCATGAGGTTTTCCATGCCTTTCTGGATCAGGATTTCGGTTCTTGTATCTACCGAGGAGGTTGCTTCATCCAGGATGAGGATGCGGGGATTGCTCAGGAAGGCTCTTGCTATTGTCAGCAATTGTTTCTGTCCCTGGGAGATGTTGGTGCTGGATTCATCGATGACGGTCTGATAGCCGTCTTCCAGTGTGCGTATGAAGTGATCCACGTAGGCTTCATCGGCTGCCTTGATGACTTCGTCATCACTGGCATCCATTTTGCCATAGCGGATGTTTTCCATGATGGTGCCGGAATGCAGCCAGGCATCCTGGAGAACCATGCCGAAGCAGGAACGCAGATCCTGTCTTGTCATTCTTGTTGTATCGATGCCGTCGATCCTGATATCACCGCTGTTGAGGTCATAAAAGCGCATCAGCAGTTTGACAATGGTTGTCTTGCCGGCACCGGTTGGACCGACAATCGCGATCTGACTGCCTGCTTTGATGTGCGCGTTGAAGTCATGGATGATGATCTTGTCCGGATCATAGCCAAAGCTTACATGGTCAAAGTCCACATCACCGCGGATCTGCAGCCTGCCCTGATCATCACGGATGGAAACAGGATCTGCCGTATCTGGTTCTTCTTCCTTTTCATCCAGGAATTCAAATACACGCTCAGCTGCTGCTGCGGTGGACTGCAGAATATTCATCATCTGGGCAGTCTGGGTGATCGGCTGGTTGAAGCTGCGCACATACTGGATGAATGCCTGGATATCACCAATTGCCATGCCGTTGTGAATCGCCAGCCAGCCGCCCAGTACGCAGACGCCGACATAGCCCAGGTTGCCAATGAACGATGTGACGGGCTGCAGAATCCCCGAAACAAACTGTGCTTTCCAGGAACTCTGGTACAGACCTGTATTCAGCCTGTCAAATTTTTCAATCGATTCTTCTTCGCCATTGAAGGCCTTCATCACCAGATGGCCGCCGTACATTTCTTCAATATGACCGTTGACTTCCCCAAGCATATTCTGCTGTGCCGTGAAGTATTTCTGGGACTTTCTGACGGTGAGGGCGGCGGCAATGCCGGACAGCGGCACAACGGCCAGGGCCATGATTGTCATAGGCACGGAGATCGTAAACATCATGATCAGGATGCCGATGACGGTCACAAGAGAAGAAAGAATCTGCTGGAGAGACTGGGTCAGTGACTGGGAAACCGTGTCAACATCATTGGTCATGCGTGACAGTACTTCGCCATGGGTCTGATGGTCAAAGTACTTCAGAGGCAGACGGTTGATCTTCCGGGAGATTTCCTGACGCAGGTTATATGTGACTTTCTGGGAAATGCCGGCCATGATCCAGCCCTGCAGATAGGAGAACAGCAGGGAAACGAGATAGATGATGGTCAGATTGCGCAGAATGATGAAGATGGCAGAGAAGTCGATGCTGCCCTTGCCGGCATACTTTGCCATGATGCCTTCAGCCAGCTTTGTTGTTGCATTGCCGAGGATTTTCGGCCCGATGATGGTGAAGACAGTCGAGATGACACTGAACAGAATGCAAAGGAGCATCATCATCCAGAATGGCCTGAGATATTTCAGCAGCCTGCCCATGGTGCCCTTGAAGTTTTTGGCTTTTTCACCCGGCCCCATCGGTCCATGGTGACCGTGCATCATTGGCCTGTTTTTTCTTTCACTCATCTGGCAAGTTCCTCCTGGTTCAGCTGACTGCGGGCAATTTCCTGATAAACACGGCAGTCTTTCATGAGCTCTTCGTGGGTGCCGATGCCGGCTACTCTGCCTTCATCAAGCACGACAATCCGGTCCGCATGACGGATTGTGCTGATCCGCTGGGCAACAATAAATACGGTAGCTTTTGTCTTCTGAACCATTTCATGCAGCGCACTGCGCAGCTTCGCGTCTGTTGCATAGTCCAGCGCACTGAACGTATCATCAAAGATCAGAATCTGTGCTTTTGACCGGGTCAGAGCACGGGCAATAGACAGACGCTGCTTCTGACCGCCAGAAACATTCGTACCACCCTGGGCAATAGGCGTATTCACTCCCTCCGGCATACGGCTGACAAATTCCTGTGCCTGTGATACCGCCAGAGCATTTTTTACCGCCTCATTGCCGGCATTGGGATCAGCGTACTTCAGGTTGGAGAGGACCGTACCGGAGAACAGAACGCCCTGCTGCGGCACATAGCCGATCTTTTCACGCAGATCATGCTGGGTCACTTCGCGGATATCCGTATCGCCATAGTAGATGGCACCCTTGGTGACATCAAAGAAGCGTGGTATCAGATTAATCAGCGTACTCTTGCCAGAGCCTGTTGAACCAATGAAAGCAACCGTTTCACCAGGGTTGGCAGTGAAGCTGATATCCTCCAGCACATCTTTTTCAGCACCGGGATAGCGGAAGGAAACATGATCGAAGGTAATCGGCTCTGCTTCTTCTGGCATCTGCTTTGGGTTGTCCGGATCCAGAATGGTTGGCTTTGTTTCCAGAACTTCAAAGATACGTTTTGCAGAGACGGAGGAACGGGGAATCATGATGAAGATGGCCGCAACGATCATGAAGGAGATCAGTACGTGCATGGCATACTGCAGGAAGGCCATCATGGCACCGATCTGCATGGTGCCGGCATCGATCTGCCTGGCACCATACCAGATGATCAGCACGGACACAAAGCTCATCAGAAAGGTCATGGCCGGCATCATCACTGCCATCAGGCGGTTGACAAAGATATTGACGCTGGTGATGTCTTTGTTTACGGCATCAAAGCGTTTTTCTTCCGTCTTCTGGTTGTTGAAGGCACGGATGACAAGCATTCCCTCCAGCTGCTCCCTGGTGACCAGATTGAGCCTGTCAACGAGCTGCTGGATCTTTTTGAAGCGGGGCATCGCCAGGATGAAGGATACAAGCATCAGTACGACGATGGCAGCGATAATCCACAGCAGGATAGAGAACATACCGGGATAGCGCAGTACCTTCAGCAGGGATGTCAGCCCCATCAGCGGTGCAAACAGCACAATCCGCAGCATCATCGTGATGACCTGCTGCACCTGCTGAATATCATTAGTTGTTCTGGTAATCAAAGAGGCAGTGGAAAAGTGGGAGAATTCTTCACTGGAAAAGGATTCCACCCTGGCAAAGACATCTCTGCGCATATCACGGCAGGCACCGGTTGCGGTGCGGGAGGCCAGATAAGCCGCAATCATTGCGGCCAGTGATCCCAGTGCTGCAATCACCAGCATCTTTCCGCCCTCACTCAGGATATAGGAAGACTGCAGATGCGCCATATCCATGCCAAGGGCTGTGTATTCACTTTTGACTGCCATGATCTCAGCACTGGTGAGGTTCTCCTCGGTAAAGCCGGAGATCTTTTCATCTGCTGTGGACAGAATCTGCTCTTTGATGGCGGGACTTGCATCCATGGCAGCGTACAGCTGATCCGCGGATGTCATATTTAACTGCTTCAGGACCTCCTCAGAGTCCAGCAGAGATACAAGCAGGAATGCTTTCTTTGCCTGATCAGAAGGAGAGGCACCATCCTTGAGAACGGCAATGTCTTCTTCCTTTGCGGCTGGATATTCCTTTTCGTAGTCACTGTCCCCCTTTGAAACAATGGTCCAGGCATCCGCAGCGTCATCCGCAAAGTATGACATATGCTGCAGGGTGGATGCCCGCATGGCTTCCGGCACGCTTTCTTTGACGCCGCCGTATTGAATGCCATAGGTAACGATATCGGACATATAGTCCGGCAGGGCAAGCTCAGCCTGCACCTGACCGAAGATCAGCCCGATAATGGCAAGCACACTGAGCCAGTATGGCTTCAGATAGCGGAATGCTTTTAACATAATCTTTACTCCTTTGCCTCGATATATTACTCTGGTAATATATCAGTGTCAATGCGGGCATATAAGTATATTTACAGAGTTTAAAATATATGTTATAAATACGCATGCATGAGTGAGAATGACAAGAAAAGGGAGATCCGGCAGAAGGCGCTGTCTCTGTTCCGGCAAAAGGGATATGACAATGTGACGGTCAATGAGATTGCCAAAGCAGCAGGAATTTCCAAGAATACGTTCTATTATTATTATGACTCCAAGGAGGATCTGATCCGGGATGTGTTCCGTCCTTCCGGATACAGTGGGGAAAAGCTGGCCGTAGAGCTGATGAAGATTGCGGATCCGTGGGAGCAGATTCTGAAGTTCTGCAGTATGAGTGCACAGCATTTTGAAGGACTTGGCAAAGAGGTTGTGCGCAAGGCGATGATTATGAACCTTGCCAGCAGCTTTGTGGAAGGAGACAGAAGCAGGCCGCATCCGAACGAATGGACGCGTGAGATGATCTCTGCGATCTATCAGCGCGCTATTGAACAGAACAGAATCCGTACGGATCTCAGTGTAAAAGAGATCATGAAGCTGCAAATGACCCTGCTGATTGGATGCCTGCAGTGCTGGGCGACGATGTCCTCTGACATTGAACTTGAGCAGACATATCTCAGGATGGTGCAGGAGGTTCTGCGGCCGGATGGTCATTAAACTGTTATTCGGGTGGATCTTCTGCTAAGCTTTGTCTGTAAACAAAGGAGTGCACATATGCAGAAAGTGATGTATTTCCATCTGGATACCTGCCCTTACTGCCGGCAGGCGGATGAAGTGATTCAGGAGCTCATTCAGGAACATCCTGAATATGCCAAGGTACAGTTTGAAAAAGTGGATGAATATGAACATCCGGAGATTGCCGATCAGTATGACTATATGGCAAATCCAAGCATGTTCATTGGTCATGAGAAGCTGTATGAGGCGCATATTGGTGAAAAGAAAGCCGAGACGCGTGAAAAGGTAGAGAAGGTGCTTAAAAGAGCACTGGAAGACTGAGCAGATCACTGCAGCAAGATCATAAAAGGGGCTGTAACAGCTTATTCAACTGTTACAGCCCTTTAATCTTCATAAAGAGGATGCTGGAGATCCTTCTGGTGGTCAATGATCATGATTGCACCGGGATGGCTCTTTTTGGCATAGTACATGGCGTAGTCGGCATTTGAGGTATAGTCCCAGATTTTGTTGTCCGCCCTGATTTTATGATGGACGATTCCCTGGGAGATGGTCATTGGAATGCCTGCCTTTGTGGATGCGGCAGAAACACTGTCGCGCAGCGCAATTGCTTTTTCCTTTACCTGGTCAAAGGTCATGCCAAGATAGAGAACAATGAACTCATCGCCGCCATACCTTGAAACAAAGATCTTTGTGCCATCATGAATATTCTGCAGGCATCCTGCCATGATCCGGATGGCCGCATCACCGGCATCATGTCCCTTTGTATCATTGATCGTCTTGAAGTGGTCGATATCAATCATCTCGACTGCAAAAGGAATATTCTTTGTGCGTGCTGTCTCAAACCATTCATCAGCTACTTTGCTGAGATATCGCCGGTTGGCAATGCCGCTGAGCGGATCCGTATCCGCAAGGTGAGTCAGAATCTGATTCTGACGAATGGTATCACGCAGTGTATTTCTTGTTTCAATATAGTGAATCATGGATTCACGGGATGCCTTATCTGCAATTCTTGCATATTTCCACAGCAGCTGCAGATCATGCAGGAAGCTCTCTCTCTGGCCGCTTGCCTCTTCAAAAGCAACAATCTCCTGCAGGGCTGGAATAATATCCCCGGGCATACTTTCTTCATTCAGTGACCGGATGAAGTAGGTGCTGATCTGGTGGAATTCTTCCTTGAAGCCGTGAGAAGAAAGATAGCGCAGATAGAAGAGAAACTCGGTGCCGCCTTCATCCTGGATATCCTTCCGCTTCATAAACGGCAGCAGGCGCACTGCACATGTATGTGCACTGACAGGGTCTTTGATGCTGTACAGCTCCAGAATCTTGAGCACCGGATTATCCGCTGCCTCGGGATGATTCCGCACAAGATCATCAAGCAGCTTCATGTGCTTTCTGGCATCTTCATCCTGGTGCGTAAACATCGCAAGCAGGGCTGCCTCGCCTATGGCAATGCAGGCAAACTCCACATAGCGCTCACTCTGCTTCAGGCTGTCCAGCAGGCTTTCCGCTTTGAGAATGTATGCATAGGCATTGCCGAAAGCATCGGCCCGCAGACAGACATCTGTCAGGTTGATGTTCAGCAGTTCGATATCGGCTGTCTGACTGTACTGTTCCGCAATCGTAAGTGCCTGCAGAAAGGATTCCATGGCACTGGCAGTATCGCCAATACGCATCGATATCAGCCCGATCATATTCAGCGTACTGATGAGCTGCGGCCATGCCCGGGTATGCGACAGATGGCTCAGAGCTTTGCGCAGATCATGATTGGCCTTCATTGTATGGCCGTTGCGGTACAGCACGAAGCAGCGGGCATAGATGCCGATTCCCTGCAGGTAATGATCATGGGAAGCTTTGCCGGCTTCAATGATGACATCAGAAGCCGCACTGACCTTGTCATCCTCCTGATGGCGTACATCCAGACAGATCTCTGTCAGCGCCTGAATTTTCTGCGAATACTTGCTGGTCATGCCTCTATTGTAGTCAAAACATTCCGTATTTCCTGAAGAAATATGCATTTCTGCTCTGCCGACATCCTCTTTTATGAAAAAATGTAATGCCGCCTTTCACGGTGTTTCCCATTCCCTTTACAATCACGGTGTTTTTTACTAATATTACCTTGGTTTTTATCTGGCATTGACTGGCAGTTTGGGAAGGAAGGTTGGGACTATGGCGGTTTCTTTGCTTGACTGGTTTGATGTACCGCGCCCTTTCCACGCTGATGGAGCAGTTCTGCCATCATTTCACAACACGCATTACGCCCATGGAGTATCCATGGGCTGATTTTGTTATGGACAAAGGAGAACAGATGAAAAAAGTTGGGATTGTCATGGGCAGTGACAGCGATCTTGCTGTCATGAAGAAGGCTGCCGCCGTACTGGATCAGTTTGAGGTACCGTATGAAGTGCATGTCTACAGTGCACACCGCACGCCTGTGGAGGCAGCGTCTTTTGCAGAAAAGGCTGAAGAGAATGGCTTTGGCGTCATCATTGCCGGTGCCGGCATGGCCGCTGCACTGGCTGGTGTGCTGGCAGCTCATACAACCCTGCCGGTCATTGGCGTACCGCTGAAAAGTGCAGCCCTGGAGGGTACGGATGCACTGCTTGCGACTGTCATGATGCCAAGCGGCATTCCGGTTGCGACCGTTGCCATCGATGGATCCAAGAATGCTGCCTGGCTGGCACTTGAAATCCTTGCCGTCGGCGATCAGGATCTTGCAAAGAAATTAGCTGATGAGCGTGTCAGAATGCACGATGGCGTCATTGCCAAGGATGCCGGCATCCAGAAGGAGTTTGCAAAGTAATGGATAAGAGTTATTCAAAGAGCTACAAGGATGCCGGTGTGGATGTGACAGCCGGCTATCGTTCGGTTGAACTGATGAAGAAGGATGTGGCATCCACTGCCCGTGAGGAAGTGCTGGATACAATCGGCGGCTTTGGCGGTCTGTTTGCGCCGAAGGTTGCCGGCATGAAGAAGCCGGTGCTGGTATCCGGCACCGATGGGGTCGGCACCAAACTCAAGATTGCCTTCCTGATGGACAAGCATGACACCGTTGGTATTGACTGCGTTGCCATGTGCGTCAACGATGTCATCTGTGCCGGTGCAGAACCTTTGTTCTTCCTGGACTACATTGCCTGCGGAAAAAATGAGCCGGAAAAGATTGCGGCCATTGTCAAAGGCGTTGCAAACGGCTGTAAGGAATCCGGCTGTGCCTTGATCGGCGGGGAAACAGCTGAGCATCCAGGCCTGATGCCGGAAGACGAATATGACCTGGCTGGCTTTACTGTAGGCATGGTCGAAGAAGAAAAGATCCTGGATAAAAACAGTGTCATGGCTGGTGATGTATGCATTGGCCTGGCATCTTCCGGTGTGCATTCCAATGGTTTCTCTCTGGTCAGAAAGGTATTCGGCATTGACAATGCGGCGGTGCTGGATCAGTACAGGGAAGCACTTGGGGCGCCGCTTGGTGAAGTGCTGTTAAGACCGACAAAACTCTATGTCAAACCGGTGCTCTCTTTATTAAATAAGGTACACGTGAAGTCCATCGCCCATATTACCGGCGGCGGCTTCTATGAGAATATGCCAAGAGCCTTTGGTGAAAACTTGTCTGCCTGCATGACAAAGGGCAGCTGGCCCATCCTGCCAATCTTTGATCTCATCCAGAAGAAAGGCGGCATTTCTGAACATGACATGTTCAATACATTCAATATGGGTATTGGCATGATGGTTATCGTGGCTAAGGAAGATGTCGAGGCTGCATTGGCTTCCCTGAAAGAAAGCAATGTGCCTGCCTATGTCATTGGTGAAATGGTGCCAGGCAGCCATACGGTGACATTCAGATGACAAAGATTGCAGTTCTTGTGTCCGGCGGCGGTACGAATCTGCAGGCTCTGCTGAATGCGGAGAAAGACGGTAAGATCCCGTATGGCCAGATTGTGCTGGTTGTCTCATCCCGCCCGGATGCCTATGCTTTGGAGAGGGCTGAGAAGTTCAGCAAGAAGACAGCCGTGATCCGCAGAAAAGACTATGCCAGTGCAGAGGATTATGATCAGGCCATGCTTTCCCTGCTGAAAGACAATGGCATTGAAGAAGTCATCCTGGCAGGCTTCCTGTCGATCCTTGGCCAGCGTGTGATTGCGGCCTATCCAAAGCGCATCATCAATATTCATCCATCCCTGATTCCTTCTTTCTGCGGCAAAGGCTACTATGGCCTGCATGTGCATGAGGCAGCTTTGAAGCGGGGTGTGAAGGTGACCGGTGCAACCGTGCACTATGTCAATGAGATCCCTGATGGCGGACAGATCATTGCCCAGAAAGCGGTGGAAATTCTGCCGGGTGATACACCGGAAGTGCTGCAGAAGCGGGTGATGGAACAGGCAGAATGGATTCTGCTGCCAAAGGCGGCGGCCGATCTTGCCGAGAGAATTGAAAAGGAGAAAAAGTCATGAAACCAGTTGATCTGTATGCCTGGCTGCAGGCAAAGACATATCCGGGCCGGGGCATTGCCATTGGCCGTACACCATGTGGAAAGAAGATGCGCATTGCCTATTGGATCATGGGACGTTCAGATAACAGCCGCAACCGGATCTTTGTGACAACCGATGACGGGATCCGCACCCAGGCTTTTGATCCTTCCCGGTGCTCTGATCCATCTTTGATCATTTATCATCCGGTCAGAGTCTTCCAGGACAATACGATTGTGACCAATGGCGATCAGACCGATACCATTCTGGATTTCCTGAAGGATGGCAAGAGTTTTGAAGAAGCACTGGATACACGTACCTTTGAACCGGATGGTCCTAACTGGACACCGCGCATTTCAGCACTTGTCAAGGGTGATTCTTTAACGATGTCGATTCTGAAGAGTGATGATGGAGATGAAAGCAGCACATTGCGCTTCACGTTCTCTTACAGCCATGTTGCCCCGGGCAGCGGCCGTGTGATCACAACGTATCAGGATGATGGCAATCCGCTGCCTTCCTTTGCCGGTGAGCCGGTATCCTGGGCAATGGTCCATGAGAACTTTTCACTGTTTGGCCAGCATATCTGGCAGAGTCTGAATCAGGATAACAAAGTGTCTCTGTTTACCAGACAGATCAATCTGGAAACAGGGGAAACAGAAACACAGATTTTCAATAAAAACGAAGGAGAATGAGATGGCAAATCAGTTGGAACTGAAGTATGGCATGAATCCGAATCAGAAACCGGCCCGCATCTATATGCAGGATGGTTCTGATCTTCCTGTGAAAGTGTTGAATGGCCGTCCGGGCTATATCAACTTTCTGGATGCTTTGAACAGCTGGCAGCTTGTCAAAGAGTTAAAGGCAGCCACGGGCCTGCCTAGTGCGGCATCTTTCAAGCATGTATCACCGGCCGGCGCTGCCGTGGCATCTCCTCTGTCTGACATCGACAAGCAGATCTACTTCACGGACGATGTCGATCTCAGCCCGCTGGCCTGTGCCTATGCACGTGCAAGAGGCGCTGACAGAATGAGCTCCTATGGTGACTTTGCGGCACTGTCTGATATCTGCGACAAGGCAACGGCCCTTCTGTTGAAGAAAGAAGTCAGCGATGGCGTCATTGCCCCGGGCTATACCCAGGAAGCACTGGAAATCCTGTGTGCAAAGAAGAAGGGTAAGTACAATGTCATTCAGATCGATCCTTCTTATGTACCGAATCCGATTGAGCACAAGCAGGTGTTTGGCGTGACCTTTGAGCAGGGCCGCAACAACTCCGTGATCTCCCAAGATCTGTTCAGCAATATTGTGACAAAGAACAAGGATCTGCCGGAAGAAGCAAAGCGTGATCTGATGATCTCGCTGATTGCCCTGAAGTATACGCAGTCCAATTCGGTTGCCTATGCCAAAGATGGCCAGTGCATTGGCATCGGGGCAGGACAGCAGAGCCGTGTGCACTGCACAAGGCTGGCTGGCTCCAAGGCTGACAACTGGTGGCTCCGTCAGAATGAAAAGGTTCTTTCGCTGCCATTTGTGGAAAAGATCAGAAGAGCAGACCGTGACAACTGCATTGATAACTATATCGGAGAACATCCGGAAGATGTCCTGGCGGATGGTGTCTGGGAACAGTTCTTCACCAGAAAGCCGGAGCCTTTCACAAAGGAAGAAAAGCTTGCCTGGCTGAAAGAGCTGAAGAATGTTTCACTTGGCTCTGATGCGTTCTTCCCGTTTGGCGACAACATTGAGCGCGCCCATCTGTCTGGCGTGAAATATGTGGCTGAGCCGGGCGGATCGATTCGGGATGACAATGTCATTGAGACAGCTGACAAGTATGACATGGTCATGGCCTTTACGGGTCTGCGCCTGTTCCATCATTGAGGAGATGTGATCATGAAGGTATTGGTAGTTGGCAGCGGCGGCCGTGAACATGCCGTGATCCGTGCGCTTTCCAAAAATAAAAGTATTGATGAAATTGTGTGTGCACCTGGCAACGGCGGCATTGCCTCCCTTGCCACATGCGTGAATATCACTGCCACCGATGTGGATGGCATGGTGGATTATGCCAAGAACAATGGCGTTGATTTCTGCGTGGTGACGCCGGATGATCCGCTGGCTCTTGGCATGGTGGATGCCATGGAAGCAGCCGGCATTCCAAGCTTTGGCCCGAACAAGAAAGCAGCCCAGATTGAAGCAAGCAAGGTGTTTGCCAAGGGATTGATGAAGAAGTATGGCATTCCGACAGCTGCTTATGAAGTATTCACCGATCCAGCTGATGTGCTTGCCTATCTGCAGAAGAGAAATACATGGCCGGCGGTGATCAAGGCGGATGGCCTTGCCCTGGGCAAAGGTGTATTGATTGCGCAGAATGAGGAAGAGGCAGAAGCTGCTGTCAGGGAACTGATGGTCGACAAGAAGTTTGGTGCCAGCGGCAATGAAGTGGTTGTGGAAGAGTTCATGGAAGGACCGGAAGTATCCGTGCTTTCCTTCACCGATGGCCATGTGATTGTGCCGATGGTATCGTCCATGGACCACAAGCGTGCCGATGATGGCGACAAGGGCCTCAATACCGGCGGCATGGGCACCATTGCCCCGTCTCCTGTCTATACACCAGAGATTGCAAAGGAATGCATGGAGAAGATCTTTGTGCCGACCATGCATGCCATGAACAAGGAAGGCCGCACCTTCAAGGGTGTGCTGTACTTTGGCCTGATGTTAACCAAGGATGGACCGAAGGTTGTGGAATACAACTGCCGTTTCGGTGATCCGGAGACCCAGGTTGTCCTGCCGCTGTTAAAGAGTGATCTATTTACAATCATGCAGGCTGTGCATGATGAAAAGCTGGCGGACTTGGATATTGAGTGGTCTGATGAAGCTGCGGCCTGCATCATGGAAGCCAGCGGCGGCTATCCGGAAAGCTACAGGAAGGGCTATGAAATCCATGGCCTGGATGAGAATGGCCAGCATCCGGGTGTGTATGTGTATCATTCTGGCACAAAGAAGGAAAATGGAAAGTTCTATACCAATGGCGGCCGTGTGCTTGGCATCATGGCCACTGGCAGTGATCTGAAGGAAACACTGGCGAAGGCATATGCGGCCGTAGATGAGATCGGCTTTGAGAATATGCATTATCGCCATGATATTGGCAGGAAGGTATTGTAATGACGGTATATCGTGGTTTTTCAGAGAAGAAAAGAGCATATGCAACTGAGGCAGAGGGTGTCCGCACAGATCTTGAGACAGCTCTGCGCAGACCGGTTGAAGCGGTGCGCATTGTCAACCGCTATGACATCGAGAATATTGATCCAAAGGATTTTGAACTGGCAGCCCGCACCATTCTGTCTGAGCCTCAGGTAGATCATTACTACAATGAGGAAGCACCGGCCCCGGACAAGGATGACTATGTGCTGGCAGTGGAATATCTGCCTGGTCAGTTTGACCAGAGAGCAGATTCCTGTGCCCAGTGCATTCAGCTGGCCACTGGCAAGGAAAGACCGCTGGTGCGCACAGCCAGAATCTATTACATCAAGGGTGAGTTCACGGACAAGGAAAAGGAACTGATTCAGTCTACCCTGATCAATCCGGTCGAAGCCAGAAAGGCTTCCCTTCTGAAACCGGCAACGATCCAGGATTCCTATCAGAAACCGCCGCTGCCGCCGGTGCTGGATGGCTTCTGCAGCCTGGATGAAGCAGGCCTTGCAAAGTTTATCAAGGACCATGGCTTGGCCATGGATCTGGCAGATATCATCTTTCTGCAGAAGTACTTCAAAGAGGAAGAAAAGCGTGATCCAAGACTCACCGAGATCATGGTGATTGATACGTACTGGTCGGATCACTGCCGTCATACAACCTTTAATACACGTCTGAACAAGATTGAGATTGAACCAGAGTATGTCAAAGATGCGGCAAAGGAATATGCCCAATTGCGGGAGACCGTTTATGCCGGCCGGCAGGCTAAGCCTGTTACCCTGATGGATCTTGGTACGATTGGTGCCAAGTATCTCAAGAAGATCGGCAGGCTGGATGATCTGGACCAGAGTGAAGAGATCAATGCGTGCTCGGTGAAGATGAAGGTGGATGTGGATGGTGAGCAGCAGGACTGGCTGCTGATGTTCAAGAATGAGACGCATAACCATCCGACGGAGATTGAGCCGTTCGGCGGTGCGGCGACATGTCTTGGCGGTGCGATCCGTGATCCGCTGTCCGGGCGTTCCTATGTGTATCAGGCGATGCGCATCACGGGTGCAGCCGATCCGACGGCGCCGATTGAGGATACGATGCCGGGCCGTCTGCCGCAGAGAAAGATCGTGACAACAGCAGCCAATGGATACAGCTCCTATGGCAACCAGATTGGTCTTGCCACAGGTCTTGTCCAGGAACTGTATCATCCCAACTATGTTGCCAAGAGAATGGAAGTTGGTGCGGTCATTGCGGCTGCCCCGGCTGCCAATGTCATCCGCAAGCGGCCTGAGCCAGGTGATGTCGTGATCCTGCTGGGCGGCCGTACAGGCAGAGATGGATGCGGCGGTGCTACGGGTTCTTCCAAGGCACACAATGATGATTCTCTGGAAACATGCGGTGCTGAAGTACAGAAGGGTAACGCCCCGGAAGAGCGCAAACTGCAGAGACTGTTCCGCAATCCTGAAGCAACGCGCCTGATCAAGCGGTGCAATGACTTTGGGGCCGGCGGTGTATCGGTTGCCATTGGTGAGCTGGCCGATGGTCTGATCATCGATCTGAACAAGGTGCCGGTCAAGTATAAGGGTCTTAATGGCACAGAGCTTGCGATCTCGGAATCCCAGGAGCGTATGGCTGTGGTTGTGGCAGAAAAGGATGCACCATTGTTCCAGCAGCTGGCGGACAAGGAAAACCTGGAGTCCACGGTTGTGGCAGTGGTAACCGAAGAGCCGCGCATGGTGCTGAACCTGGATGGTGTTTCGATTGTTTCCCTGTCCAGAGCATTCCTGGATACCAATGGTGCCCCGAAGCATACCGATGTCATTGTTGAGGCAGACAAGCCGGAAGAAGACAAAACCTGTGTGCCGACAAAGGAAAAGCTTCTTTCCTTTGCCAGTGATCTGAATGTATGTTCACAGATCGGTCTGTCTGAGCGTTTTGATTCAACGATTGGTGCGGGTACTGTACTGATGCCGTTTGGCGGCAGAAGGCAGCTGACCCCGATTCAGACGATGGCTGCCAAGATTCCGCTGTTAAAGGGTGAGACAAATACGGCATCTTTGATGAGCTGGGGCTTTGATCCGTATCAGATGTCAGCTTCTCCGTTCAAGGGTGCCCAGAAGTCTGTGATCAATGCATTGAGTAAGATTGTGGCAGCCGGCGGCAGCCGCCATCATGCCTGGATGAGTTTCCAGGAGTACTTTGGCCGCTGCACGGCACCGAAGAAGTGGGGCCGTCCGTATGCAGCACTGCTGGGTGCTCTGCAGGCACAGAAGGAGCTGCAGGTGGCGGCCATCGGCGGAAAGGATTCTTCTTCCGGTACGTTTGATGATATTGATGTGCCGCCGACGCTGATTGCCTTTGCGGTATCTCTTGCCAAGGCGGATCAGGTTGTATCGGATGAGTGGAAAGAGGCAGGGCATTATCTGTATGTGCTGAAGCCGGACTATGATGAAAACGGCCTGCCGGTATGGCAGAGTGTGCGTGATACGATGGATGCCATGGAGCAGATGATTCATGATGGCAATGTGCTGTCCTGTACGGCACTTGGTCCGCATGGCATTGCGGATGCACTGCTGAAGTGCCCGCTTGGCAATCACCTGGGTTTCAAGGCAGCAGAGGGCTTTGATGATACGAAGCTGTTTGTGGATGCCAGCGGATCCTTCCTGTTTGAGACTGAGGAAGAGATCGAAGGTGCCCAGCTTGTCGGCATGACCACCGATACTTATCGTCTTGTCATGCAGGATGTGGAGATTGGTCTGGATGAGCTGCAGGCTGCCTGGGAAAGCAAGCTGCAGGATGTCTTCCCGTATCTCAACAAGACAGAAGTCAAGACCTATGATCCGGTCAATTATCATGCCAATAACTTCCTGCATGCGTCCTACAAGTGTGAAAAGCCGCATGTACTGATTCCGGTATTCCCGGGCAATAACTGTGAGTGGGATACGGCCAGAGCATTTGAAAAGTTCGGTGCTGAGACAGAAATCTTTGTCATCCGCAACCGCAGTGCCAAACAGATCAGAGAGTCTGTGACAGGTTTTGCCAAGGCGATGGATCACAGTCAGATTGTTGCCATTCCAGGCGGCTTCTCCGGCGGCGATGAGCCGGAGGGGAGCGCCAAGTTCATTACGGCATTCTTCCGCAATCAGGAAGTCAGGGCTGCGGTGGAACGGCTGCTCAATGAGCGTGAAGGCCTGATGCTTGGCATCTGCAATGGCTTCCAGGCATTGATCAAGCTTGGTCTTGTGCCGTATGGAAAGATTACAGAACCGGATGAGCATGCCCCGACATTAACATTCAATACGATCGGCAGACACCAGAGCATGCTTGTTGACACAAGAATTGCGTCCAACAAGTCACCCTGGTTCCGCTACTTCACACCAGGTGAGGTCAAGACAGTGGCGATCTCTCATGGTGAGGGCAGATTTGTCATTGATCCGGAACAGTACCTGCAGCTGAAGGAAAACGGACAGATTGCAGCACAGTACTGTGATCTGAATGGCAATCCAACCAACGATATCCGCTTCAATCCGAACAATTCCTTCCAGGCTGTAGAAGCCATTACTTCTCCGGATGGCAGAATCCTGGGTAAGATGGGCCATGCCGAAAGATCCGGTAAGAACCTGTATGCCAACGTTCCGGACATCAACACCGAAGAGCTGATGTTCAAGGGTGCAGTCGATTACTTCAAGTAATATGGAACTGGACGAAACAGTATACAGGGCAATCCTTGATGCATTGCCCTATGAAGTGGTCTTCTGTGACCGTACCCACACCATCCGCTGGCTGAACAGGACAGCAAAGGAACGTTATGGAGACAGGGTTGTCATCGGCACATCGATCTTCAACTGCCACAACACAAACTCGCAGAATAAAATCAAAGCCTTCCTGGACAGAGCAGACCATGGTGAAACAAACGAAATGTTTGAGGCGTATAACAACAAGACCGGTGAACGGGAATGGTTTGTGCCAGTGGTCAGAGAAGGAAAAGTGATCGGCTACTTTGAACGGCATGAAGTACCATGGACCAAAGACAGGGCAGATGAACCGGTAGGACAGTACTGGAAGAGAAGAGTCAACCAGTAAAAATCACTGTTAAAAGCATAGAAAAGCGGCAGAATCAGACAATACTGGTTCTGCCACTTTTCAATTTATTTCTTTGTTTTGGGAAGATTTTGAATCTGCTGGATGAGCAGATCTGTGAACATCAGAAATTCCATGGTTTCGGGCATGGCGGAGGTGTTGTCACTGATGATGCCTGCTTCTGGCAGGACAATGAGCTGATCGGTGAATTTGCGCAGGGGATGCTTTGCATTCATGGTGATCATGACAATATAGGGCTTATGCTCCATGCGGGAAAGCATGGAAAGGTAGGTGCGGAATCTGTCGCCGGCAATGGCGGAATAGATCAGCAGCACCTCATCTCCTGCAAAGCCAAGAGGCAGATCGTCCGGGGCAACATAGACGCCTGATACCAGCATGCCCAGACTGCTGAATCCGCCGATGTATCTGGCGGGCAGGCCGGCAATAGAGTAACCGGTAAAATACGTCATGCGTGCATTGTAAATCCGCTGGCCGAGAGTGTGAAGAACCGCAGGATCAAGACTGTTTTCTGTGTTCTGCAGATACTGGCTGAAGAATTCACTGCGCTTTTCCGGTATCTTGTCTGTTTTGACAGCGGAGTAATCCTGACGAAACTGATACTGAAATTCCAGAAAGCCGGAAAAGCCAAGCTTTTTGGCAAATCTTGTCAGGGCTGGCTGAGAGATGCCAAGATACTGGACAAGATTACGGATCGAGTCAGAAGCGAAACGGTCTGGGAACTTTTTGATGGCTTCATAGATTCTTCGGTCAGTGGCAGTATAGGATGCCACCAGGGAGTCCATGCGGGTGATGATATTCATGCGTTAACCTCACTGATCATCATGATAGCACTGAATGATGATGCATAAAATGAGAAATGAAATAAATGAATGACAATTTAAAATAATAAAAAATAACATTGACTCATGATTCATCAGTGATAGAATGTGGGAGTCAGGTAAGCGCTTACTGATTGCCCGTGAAGAGCTCTGATCAGGCTTTTGCAGTCATGGACAAAGTGAAACGGTATTGTGGTGTGAATGATTCATCATTCAGGAGAGGACAGAGATGAGTACGAAGAAGAGTTTTACGGATCGGCTGGTGGATGCTTCGGCTAAGTTTGCCGGCATTCGGTTTTTGCAGGTTATTCAGCATGCATTCATGCGGATGCTGCCGGTAACGATGATCGGTGGTTTTGCTTCCTTGTTCAAAGGAATCAGTATTGGCGGCTATCAGGCATGGCTGCAGTCAACACCTTTGTATGGTGCTCTTGGTGCTATTTATAACTTTACGGTAGGGTTATTGGCAGTATATGTAGTTACTTTGACTGCCTATGAATTTGCCCATACGTACAATCTGAAAAAGAGCGGTGGTCTTGGCGTTGCTATTGTTGCTCTGGCTTGCTTTCTGATTGTAACGCCGTATACAGAGGCAGCAGATGCCTACAGCAGTGCCACCCTGCCGATGTCATGGCTTGGCTCTGCCGGTATGTTTACCGCTTTGCTCATTGCCTTTGGAACTGGTGCGATCTTCAAGTTCTGTGAAGCAAAAAATCTTTCTGTGAAGCTGCCGGACTCCGTACCGCCCAACATTGCAGTTCAGTTTACACTTCTCATTCCGGGTACCATTTCTATTCTTCTTGCCGGTATTGTCAGAATGATCTTTGCAGCAACACCTGTAGGCTCCATGCAGCAGGCTGTCTATGCCGTTGTTTCCCTTCCTCTGCAGGCACTTGGCGCCAATATCTTTGGCCTGTGGATCATCATGGTCGTCCTGTATCTGATGTGGTTTCTGGGCATTCATGGCGGCATGACCATCGGCCCGGTGATTACACTTCTGTTTACTCAGCTGCAGATGGAAAATCTGGCTGCCTTCCAGGCTGGCCAGCCTCTGCCTCACATGGTGACCGGCACGATTCTGAGCTACAGCAGCGGTTCTCTGCCGCTTGTCATTGCTGCACTGATCGTATGCAAATCTACTGCCAACCGTTCGATTACCAAACTTGGTCTGCTGCCATCTCTGTTTGGCGTCGATGAGCCTATCTACTTCGGCTTTCCAATGATTCTCAACCCCATTTTCTTCATTCCCTGGGTGATTCTGACACCATCCATCGCTGTCTGGGGTACCTGGCTGCTGGAAAAAACAGGCCTCATGGGCTATGCGACAGGTGCCACCGCCGGCGGATTCGTTCCTTTCTTTGTCAATAATCTTGTTTCTTATGGCATACGTGGATTATTCTGGGGATGTGTCCTGTTTGCACTGGATGTTGTGATCTATATTCCGTTTGTCAAAGCATATGACAGGCAGATCCAGAAGCAGGAGGCTGAAACGCTGCAGGAAAAGGCAGAAGAGAATGCACAGTAAAGGAGTGAACAGGAAATGAAACTGATTGCACAGTCGGATGATTATGGGATTACACCAGGATGTGCCAGGGGTGCTCTTGAAGCTATCCGTCATGGCATTATCCGTAATACCGGTTTGTTTGCCAATATGCCCTGGGCAAAGGAATGTGTGGATGAGATTTCTCCTTTCTTAGATCAGATTGCCTTTGGCATTGATCTCAATGCGTCTACTGGTCCTTCTCTGCTGGGACATGAGGCTTTGCCAGCACTGACGAAGGAAGATGGTATGTTCTATGGTTCCCGTGAAAATCGGGCAATGGATACGGATGAAAATGGCCATGACCATCTGGCCGCTGTTTCTGACCAGCTGGAAGCGGAGTTTGAAGCCCAGATCAAGATGTACATAAAGCTGGTTGGCCATACACCGGATTATATCCACAATCATGCCTATGGCACTGCTACAACGATGGCCGTTTCACAGAAGCTTGCTGCAAAGTATCACTGCATCTGGACAGACAGCGTCATGAAGAAGGAAAATGTGGCGCCTGCCGGTATGGGCTGGTACAAGTTTGGGGCATCTCCTGAAAAGCAGCTGGAAGAGGATATGACAGGCTATCTTGTCAGTGATGCTGGCGGCATGCTTTCTTCAGGAAAGGAATATGGATATCTTGTATGCCATTGCGGCTATGCGGATGCCAGAATCTTTGCCTTGTCCAGCTTTAATCTCTGCCGGGCAAAAGATCTTGAAGCAGTCACGTCGGATGCAGTTGCCCAATGGGTAAAGGATCATGGAATTGAACTGATTACATTCCGTGATCTGCCTCGTGACTGGGAAGAAAAGTAAGGATATGGAAAAGGAAGCCGTGTATCAGGATATCTCCTGAACACCGCTTCCTTTTTTGTCTGCGTCTTTTGCTCTATCACAGCTGATCCAGATCATCCTCAATGGCACTGCTCTTGGCATAGGCTGAGCTGCGTGCTTCAAAGAAGTCTGTCTTGACCTGGTTGGCATCGGCGTACTGTGCGACCCATTTCATGGATTCCGGTTCTTCTTCCAGTCCTGGATACAAAGGTTTCAGGTTGATGGATCTGAGTCTGAGATTGCCCAGATATTTGATGTAGTCTTCCACCATCTGTTCATTCAGGCCGGGAATTTCATTGCCAATGACATATTTGCCCCATTCAATTTCCTGGCGGACACCTTCGTCGATCATGTCATAGATCATCTGGGTGTTTTCTTCATTGAAAAGCTGTGGTTCTTCATTCTGCAGAATGTGGATGATTTCCATGAACAGCCAGAGGTGGGTATTTTCATCACGGTTGATGTAGCGGATTTCCTGCACCGAGCCGGGCATCTTTCCATTTCTGCCAAGGTTATAGAAGAACATGAAGCCGGAATAGAAGTAGATGCCCTCCAGGATGAAGTTGGCGATGCATACCTGCAGGAAGGAGCGTTTGTCCTGGTTTGCAACAAATTCATTGTACAGATTGCCAATGAACGTGTTTCTCTTTAACAGGTGCTCATCTTCCTTCCACTGATAGAGAATGTTGTCTCTTTCCATCGGTGAACAGATCGTATCCAGCATATAGCTGTATGACTGGCTGTGGATGCATTCCTGAAAGGTCTGGATGGACAGGCACAGGTTGATTTCATTGGCGGTGACATACTGGCTGATGTTTGGCAGATTGGCTGACTGCAGAGAATCCAGATATACAAGGAAACTGAGAATTTTGTCATAGGCAGTGCGCTCTGCCGGCAATAGATTCGGGTAGTCGGACTTATCTGGATTCAGGCTGATTTCCTCTGGAATCCAGAAGTTGTTCATGGCATTGCGGTACCAGTCAGATACCCATGGATACTTCAGGTTGTTGAAATCGTTGATGTTGGTGGTGTTGAAGTTCAGCAGTCTTCTGTCTCGTACTTCAGTATCGCCATCGGGATTGAAAAGCGGCTTTCTTTGAATTTTCTCACTCATGCGTTTTCTCCTGTTATGCTGAGCAGCTCTCGCACTCTGATGGATCCAGCGAGCGGGAACGTACATAGTAAATGGTCTTGACCCCAAGCTGATCTGCCAGAATGTACAGTCTTAACAACTGGCTCATCTTGTATTCATTGGTAATCCAGAGATTGAAGCTCTGGGCCTGATCAATGTGGCGCTGTCTGACGGCAGCAGCTTTGACAGACCATATCTGTTCAATCTCATGGGCATTCTTGTAATACCACCATGTTTTCGGTGAAAGATCCGGTGCCACTCTTGGCAGAATTGCACCTTTCTTTTCCTCCAGATAGAACCGGTTCATGATCGGATCCAGACCAGCAGAGGATCCCACCAGAATGGAAGTTGAAGATGTGGGCGCTGTGGCCATGACATAGGCATTGCGCATGCCATATTTCTTCACTTCTTCCTTCAGTTTCTGCCATCTTTCACTCGTGTAATTCCTTCTTGCAAAGTATTCACCACTCTGCCATTCAGATCCTTCAAACAGGGAATAGCTGCCGCGCTCTTTGGCAAGTTCATTGGAAGCTTTGATCGCTGCGTAGCCAATATCCTCAAACACTTTGTCTGCGAATCTGAGATGATCTTCAGATTCCCATTTGATCTGATGCTTTGCAAGCATATGGTGATAGCCGGAGATGCCAAGTCCAACGGAACGATACTTATGATTGGTCAGTTTCGCTGCCGGAACAGGATAGAAGTTAAGATCGATGACATTATCCATCGCCCGGATGGCATCTGTCGTTACACGCTCCAGTTCTTCCTGATCATCCACATTGATATTGCCCAGGCATAACGATGACAGGTTGCATACCACATAATTGCCTGGCTTTGTCGCGGTCACAATCACATTCTCACCATTCTCTGTGGTGATGGTCTGTGAGACAATCTCGGATTCACTCATGTTCTGGGCAATCTCTGTGCACAGGTTGGAGCAGTAGATCATGCCGGCATGCTTGTTGGGATTGGCTCTGTTGACAGCATCACGGAAGAAGGCAAACGGTGTGCCTGTTTCCACTGCCGAGCGCAGGATCAGACGCACAATCTCTTTTAACGAAACTGTACGTTTGCGGATGCGGGCATCATGGACACAATCCAGATACTTCTTTTCCCATTCCTCTCCCCAGCTGTCTTCCAGGGCATATCCTTTTACCATGAGAATTTCATGGGGATCCATCAGATACCAGTTCTGGTTCAGGTTTTCATTGGCCATCTTCCAGAACAGATCGGGATAGCACACAGCCGGGAAGATATCATGTGCTTTCATTCTGTCATCGCCATTGTTTGTTCTCAATTGTAAAAACTCAGGCAGGTCCATGTGCCAGGCATCCAGGTATACAGCAGCAGCACCCTGGCGTACACCCAGCTGATCAACGGCTACGGCCGTATCATTGATGACACGGATCCAGCGGATGACACCGCCAGCCGCACCTTCAAACCCGCGGATACTGCCGCCTCTGGCTCTGACCTTTCCCAGATACATGCCCATGCCGCCGCCAAACTTGGATACTTCCGCAAAGTTGGAAATGGATGCATAGATGCCATCCAGAGAATCCGGCACGGTATCCACGAAGCAGCTGGACAACTGGTGGTATGGCTTGCGGGCATTGGCAAGGGTAGGGGTTGCCATGGTGACCTTATGCAGACTCATCATGTCATAGAAGCGTCTGACAATGGCAAGCCGGTCCTTTTTCTCATTCATGCCTAAATGCATGGCCACACCCATGTACATCTCCTGCGGGGATTCCATCCTGACATGATGGCGGGTGTGAATCACATAGCGCGATAACAGCAGATCGAGGCCAGCCCAGGCAAACAGCTTGTCACGGTCATCATCCATATAACCGGCAAGTGTATCAATGTCTTCTCTGGTATAGGCATCCAGAATGTAGGCACCATAGTAGCCTTCCTTTGTCAGCCAGACAATCTTGTCATAGAAGCTGTGAATGCCAAGCTTGTCTTCTTCTGCTCTGAGATCCTGATGGAACTGGTAAGCCAGCAGCCGGCCGGCAATCTTTTCCCAGCGCGGTTCTTCCTTGCTGGTGAGCTCCTCTGCACTGCGGATCAGCACTCCCATCCGTTCAGAAGAAGATAATTCTTCCTTATCCATGGACTGAAACTTCAATGCCAAACGTTTCAGATCATAGTCCCCGAAGTCCTTCTGAATATCAAACAGCACCTCATTCAGCTTCTCATCTTTCAGCAGAGAAGACAGCTGTAAACGCACATCACGTGCCTCCGTCCGTTTCTGACGATACAGAATATAAGCTTTTGCGACATCATAAAAGCCTTCCTTCATCAGGCTCTTTTCCACCGCATTCTGAATCTCTTCCACCGAGGCAGAATCACGGCCATCCAATTCCGCTTCCACAGAAGAAAGAATCGTATTGCCAAGTACATCTGTATATTCCTGATGCACCTGCACAAATGCCTTGGACACTGCATTTTTGATCTTATCCGGCTGATACGCCGTTACTGTTCCATTACGCTTGATTACCTGTTTCATCACCATTTCTCCGATTGCTCCAACAGTATCGAATCTTTGACTTCCCGGCAACAGATTTGACCGTACTGAAAGAGTACGCAGGAGAAAGTGAATAATTTGCAAGTATTCTGTAAAATACGCATACTAATAGCTGTAAAAGGAGTTTGATATGAGTCATATTCTCATTGGTATATTGATACCGTTTCTTGGCACTTCATTAGGTGCTGCGGTTGTGTTTCTGATGAAGAAGCAGATGAGTGAGAAGACAGGAAAGATTATGGAAGGCTTTGCGGCTGGGGTGATGGTTTCGGCCACGTTCTTCTCTTTGCTGGAACCTGCGCTGAGCCAGTCTGAAAACCTTGGCAGGCTGTCTTTTCTGCCGGCTTCCATTGGTTTTCTTGCCGGAATAGGTTTTTTACTTCTGCTGGATCATGTCATTCCGCATATGCATATGGATGAAAGCACGGAAGGACCGGATGTTGCTCTGCAGTCCAGCACCAAGCTCATCCTTGCTGTCACGATTCACAATATTCCGGAAGGCATGGCGGTTGGCGTTGTGTATGCAGGATATCTTGCCGGCAGTGTTTCTCTGGCATCTGCTCTGGCCCTGGCGATTGGCATCGCCATCCAGAATTTTCCGGAAGGTACGGTTGTGTCTGCACCGTTGATGGCAGCGGGCATGAAGCGCTCGAAAACATTCCGGTACGGTGTACTTTCAGGTGCCGTGGAGCCGATTGCTGCCCTGTTTACGATCTGGGCAGCAGATCTCGTGGTGCCGATTCTGCCATATTTACTGGCTTTTGCGGCTGGTGCCATGCTGTATGTTGTTGTAGAGGAACTGGTGCCGGAGATGTCAGAAGGAAAGCATTCCAATATTGGAACGATTTCCTTTGCACTGGGCTTTGTGATCATGATGATCCTGGACGTTGCACTTGGTTAAGATTTGTTTTCCCTGTCGACATGTTGTGATGGATTCAGGTATGATGTGGGCAGGAGAAGAGATCATGGAAAAAATCAAGAATGTATATACAACCAAGGTGACCTGTGGTGCGTGCGGGAAAACAGGTGACTTTACGGTTCATCAGCTGATGGATACGTTACAGGATCCTCAGGCTGCCAGTCATATTCTGGATGGGTCGGCGTTTTACTACAGATGTCCGCATTGTGGTGAGCAGACAGCACTTTCTTATACATGTCTGTTTCACGATGGCTCTAAGAAACTGCTGTATGCACTGGCTGACAAGGATGAAGATGCCGCAAGGTTCCAGCAGCTGTTTTCCGGGCAGAAGGAAGATGGTTTCCCGGATGCGGTGCAGGCATGGATCAGTCAGTGTACGTGCCGCATTGTCAGATCAGTTCCGGATCTGCAGGAAAAGATTGTTCTTGCCAGTCTTGGCCTGGATGACAGGGTGATGGAAATGTGCAAGTATACGGCGGTCAGTATTCTGCTGTCTACCAAGCGTTTTGACAACATTGTGCACGCCTGGTTCAATACGGATGGCGACAGGTGGGAACTGGTTGTGGATGACGGGAAAGAGGATCTTGCTTTTGCACAGATGCCAAAGCAGATGTATGAAGATATGGCAAAACAGATGCCGCAATTGAAGAATGACAAAAGTTTTGTGGTGGATGAGGCCTGGGCATCCCGCCAGGCCGGCAGAATGAATTAAAATTTTGAAGATATGGCTGTGTGCCGGTGCATACAGCCTTTTTCGTATGCAAAAACAGCAGCCGCATCTGCAGCTGCTGTCATCTTCTGGTCTTCTTTTCTGCTTCTTCTTTATTGCTGGCAACCCATTCCAGTTCGTATTCACCTGTGCATTCCAGAATGCCGCCGTCAGTAAGGTCGATGCACTCTTCATTTTCATAGTAGTCTTTGACTCTGCCGATGGAATCACGGATATGCAGGCCGTCATCCTTGACTGCCTTTACCTTGTAAATACCTGGTTTCAGGGATCTTGGGATTTCATAGACACCCGGGGTGATGGTGAGTTCATTGTCATTGCGGATGTAGATCAGGTGCTGCTGCTTGTTGTTGGCAGCCGCATTGACCTTGCGGAAGAAGCGCTCCCGCATGAAAAACAGATCTGCATGGGCAACCTTATATGTATAGGTATACTTTCTGGTCACCACCTGAATCTGGTCTGTCTCACCTGTATTGCGCTTGACAAAGCCCAGCCGGTGGCAGTTGATAAACTTCTCAGACAGGAAGTACAATGCGACTTCACTTTCATACAGCATGCCCTTGACTCTCTGCAGATCGCTGCGTGAGGTGTCTTCCGGTGCATCGGCCAGGTTGACAATATCCTTGCGCTGAATATCCGCAATGGAGGCTACGGCATTGGCAGCAGGAATCTCACTCTTTTTTACAGTCATCTCGGCTTCGACGGCATTGATACAGTGTTCTCCCTCATGCATCATCACCCGCGGCAGGGGATAGAACCTGGCAATGGCCGTGCCGGGATCATGTGTTTCCAGATAGGCATCCATGATCATATCGCGCAGATTGGGGTGGGCTGTTACCAGCTGCTGGAACAGGTCAAACTGCACGGGAAGGCCGTACGACTGAATGATCGCGCGGCAGTTTTTGCAGATATGATGGCCGTCTGAAAGACGGATTGTTCTGCCGAAGAGCCCGCCGCTTTCTTTCAGGCAGAAATCGCAAACGTTTTTAGCCATGGAAACACCTCCGGTCTACATTATAACGATTGCTGTCAAGCTTGAAAAGCAGACAGCATTGTTTACTTCATGATACAGCAGAATCGAAGCGTGCTATACTAAAAACAAGAAGCTGTGGGGGAAACATGACATATAAGGTTGCGTTTCTGACATTTGACTGGAATTACATGATGATGACCGGTCTTCTGAAGGGAATCAGGACTCGTCTTGGCAGGGAGAAGGACGTCCGTTTTTACGTGTTCAATGCGCTTGCACGCTATCTGGATGAGCAGATTGAGGAAGGTGCTCTGGAAATTTTCAATCTGTGCCATCTGCAGGATTATGACGGCATTCTGCTGCAGGGAAACAGTTCCTGGCCGGTTGCCCAGAGACAGCGTATTGTGGATGCGGCTTATGCGCTTGGCATTCCGGCTGTCTCGGTGAACTATCCGCTTGATCATGCTGTGTATGTGGGGACGGATAACTATGGGGCCATGTTTGAGATGGTGAAGCATGTGATTCAGGTTCATCATGCCCGCAGGCTGTATTATGCCAGTGGTCTGCAGAGCTCGTATGAGTCTCAGCAGAGGGAACTGGGCTTTCTGGATGCCTGCCGCCAGTATGGCATAGAGGATGCCATGGTTGTCAGCCATGGCTGGCAGGAACAGGATGGGGCAAAGGCGGCGGCGTTCTGTCTGGCCAATGGGCTGCCGGATGCCTTGATCTGTGCCAATGATTCCGCTGCCCGCGGAGCCGCTGACTGGTTTGCGGCACATGGCATCAGGATCCCGCAGGATATTCTTCTGACGGGGATTGATGGCCAGAATGCCAGTGATGAAAAATTTCCGCAGATTACAACGATGTTCCGGGATTATGAGAAAATCGGAGAACAGGCGGCTGGTGCCATCATATCCCTGATGAAGGAAAAGAAGAAGATTTCTTCTGTCTATGTGCCTGCCCGCCTGGTCCTGCATGATTCCTGCGGCTGCAATAGTGAACAGGAGGATCCGTCATATCTTGTCAATGCGTATGGTGTACTGATGCGGGAGGCTCACCGCTTTCTGCGGATACAGTCGCATGATCTGCCGGCACTGTCGGCAGCTGCCAACCTGGTGGAGCTGCTAAAGGAACTGGAGAAGGAAGTCAGTCATGCCGGTCTGAATCATCTTGCATTATTGCTGGATCAGAGCTATCTGGAGAATTATGAGAATCCGGACAACTGCCGTCATTACAGCCATACGCTGAATCTGATGGTGTGGGCACCGGCGGATGATCATACAGTGGAAGCGGATTCTGTGTATCACTGCTATGGACAGGTGGAATCGAGTCAGATTCTGCCTGAAGAAATGCTGCAGCTGAGCAATTTCTACCTGGTGCTGCCCCTTCGCAGCAACCGTCTTGCCATTGGCATAGTCGTGCTGCCGGAGATACCAGAGATGATGGAGTATGGCTTCCTGGCCATGTATCTGTCAATGATTGAAAATGCACTGGAGAATGTGCGGCGCAAAGTGGTGATGACAAAGCACAATCAGCTGCTGGATGATCTGTATCTTCATGATTCTCTGACGGGATTTTTCAACCGATTTGGACTGGAGAAGTATGGCAGTATGCACTACAAGGAAGTGCTGGCAAAGTATGGAAGAGTGTATGTTGCGTTCATCGATATCGATCATATGAAGCAGATCAATGATACGTATGGCCACAAGGCAGGAGATGAGGCAATCAGTACAGCAAGCCGGATCATCCGTCTGGCAGTGGACAGAGATGCTTTTCTGATGCGCTATGGCGGTGATGAGTTTGTGGCAGTCTGTCAGGCACCGGTCAAAGAGGCTATTGAGAAAGTATGTGCTTCTGTATTGAAGAAAGAAAAGACCAGACTGAATGGACTGAGCGTTGGTGAGGTATGCATAGACGATGCAGTGCCTCTGGATCAGGCCATTGCCCGGGCAGATGACTATATGTATCAGACCAAGCACAGTCATGACGGTATGGTTGTCAATGTGGCCAGATAATCACTGGAGCAGCGATTATCTGGCTTTGCGCTGTTTCCGCTTTATTGTACCCCTGGGGAAAAGCCAAAACAGCGATGCTTCATGCAAAACAATTCAGCGTGATAGTGCTGCTGCACTGCGTTTTGCAATTTAGAATCGTTTGCTGTTTCATCAAAAAGTGCTTGACGGGGGGCGGGGAAACAAATAGAATTGATTCGCTTAGTGAAAACGAGCTTTACGTGTGCGTAAAGCTTATATTTAGGCTAAGAGGCGGCACACTTGGTTGTGTGTGCATGAAACAAGATGGAAGGAGATTATAGATGCCTACAATAAACCAGTTGATACGCAAAGGGCGTACCGATAAAGTTTACAAGTCAAAGTCCCCGGCTCTGAACAGAGGTTTCAATACTCTGCACAGCCGTCCGACAAAGCTGAGTTCCCCGCAGAAGAGAGGTGTCTGCACCCGTGTTGGTACAATGACACCGAAGAAGCCTAACTCTGCGCTTCGTAAGTATGCCCGTGTACGTCTTTCCAATGGTATGGAAGTGACTGCTTATATTCCGGGTGTTGGTCACAATCTGCAGGAGCATTCCGTGGTTATGATCAGAGGCGGCCGTGTCAAGGACCTGCCTGGTGTTCGTTATCACATTATCAGAGGCACTTTGGACTGCGCTGGTGTTTCTGATCGGAATCAGAGCCGTTCTCTGTATGGTGCTAAGAAGCCGAAGAAGTAATAGATAGGAGAAGATAGAATATGCCAAGAAAAGGTTATGTAGCAAAGCGCGACGTACTGCCGGATCCGATCTATAACTCCAAGCTGGTCACAAAGCTGATCAACAGAATCATGCTGGATGGCAAGCGTGGTACGGCTCAGACAATTCTGTACGATGCATTTGCAGATATTGAGAAGAAGACGGGTGAGAACCCGATGGAAGTATTTGAGAAGGCTCTGGGCAATGTGATGCCGCAGCTGGAACTTAAGGTCCGCCGTGTTGGCGGTGCCAACTATCAGGTTCCGGTTGAAGTCAGTGCTGAGAGAAAGCTGACTCTTGGTCTTCGCTGGATTGTCAACTATGCGCGTCTGAGAAATGAGAAGACGATGGAGCAGAGACTGGCAAATGAGATCATGGATGCGGCCAATGGTACTGGTGCTTCTGTGAAGAAGAAGGAAGAGACACACAAGATGGCTGAAGCAAACAAGGCGTTTGCTCACTATCGCTGGTAATTGAGGGAAGGAGCTAAAAATGCCCAGAGAGTTTCCATTAAACAAGATTCGTAACATTGGCATCATGGCCCACATTGATGCCGGTAAGACAACAACTACTGAGCGTATCCTTTATTACACAGGTAAGATTCACAAGATCGGCGAGACACATGATGGTGCTTCGCAGATGGACTGGATGGCCCAGGAGCAGGAAAGAGGCATCACGATTACTTCGGCTGCGACAACCTGCCACTGGAAGGACTGCCAGATCAATATCATCGATACACCAGGCCACGTCGACTTCACTGCTGAGGTTGAGCGTTCTCTGCGTGTTCTGGATGGTGCGGTAACAGTTCTTGACTCCAAGGCTGGTGTTGAGCCGCAGACTGAGACTGTCTGGAGACAGGCAACTGAGTACAAGGTTCCGCGTATCGTATTCTCCAACAAGATGGATGCGACTGGTGCTGACTTTGACATGAGTGTCAGGTCCATCGGCGACCGTCTGGGTGCCAAGGCTGCTGCAATCCAGATGCCGGTTGGCAAGGAGAGCACATTCCGCGGCATTATCGACCTTGTTACAATGAAGGAAGAGATGTATGAGAATGACCTTGGCACAAACATCAAGGTTGAGGACATTGAGCCTCAGTTCCTTGACAAGGCCAAGGAGATGCGTCAGACCATGCTGGAGGCAATTGCCGACTATGATGATGATCTGATGATGAAGGTTCTGGAAGGTGAAGAGCCGACTGTTGAAGAAATCAAGGGTGCGATCCGCAAGGGTGTTCTGACTTCTGAGTTCTTCCCGGTTCTGTGTGGTTCTGCCTACAAGAACAAGGGTGTACAGATGCTGCTGGATGCCGTTGTTGACTACCTGCCTTCTCCGGTGGATGTTCCGGCTATTGTCGGTCATCTGGAAGATGGTACAGAGGAAGACAGAAAGCCTTCTGATGATGAGCCGTTCAGTGCTCTGGCATTCAAGATTGCGACTGACCCGTTCGTCGGCCGTCTGACATACTTCAGAGTATATTCCGGTACTGCTACTGCTGGTTCCTATGTGCTGAATGCATCCAAGGACAAGCGTGAGAGACTGGGCCGTATCGTGCGTATGCATGCCAACCACAGAAAGGATATTACTGAGGTTTATGCCGGTGATATCGCTGGTGCTGTTGGTCTGAAGTACACAGGTACAGGTGATACGCTGTGTGATGAGAATCATCCGATTATTCTTGAGTCCATGGTCTTCCCGGATCCGGTCATTCAGATGTCCGTTGAGCCGAAGACAAAGGCTGACTCCCAGAAGATGGATGATGCTCTGGCTAAGCTGGCTGAAGAGGATCCTACTTTCAAGACATATACGGATGAAGAGACAGGTCAGACCATCATCGCTGGTGTTGGTGAGCTGCAGCTGGATATCATCATGGACCGTATGAGAAGAGAGTTCAAGGTTGAGGCTACTGCTGGTGCACCGCAGGTTGCTTACCGTGAAACCATTACCAAGGAAGCTGAGGTTGAAGGCCGCTTCATCCGTCAGTCCGGCGGTCATGGTCAGTATGGTGACGTCTGGATTCGTTTCTCCCCGAACCCTGGCAAGGGCTTCGAATTCGAGGATGCTACAGTTGGCGGTTCCGTTCCGAAGGAATTCATCAAGCCTACTGAGCAGGGTCTGGAAGAAGCACTGCCGAATGGTCTGGTTGCAGGCTATCCGGTTGTAGATATCAAGGCTGTGCTGTTCGATGGTTCCTATCACGATGTCGACTCTTCTGAGCAGGCATATAAGATCGCTGCTTCTCTGGCACTGAAGGAAGCTGCCAAGAAGTGCGGTCCGACCATTCTGGAGCCGATCATGTCTGTTGATATCACTGCCCCGAGTGAGTACCTTGGTACCATCATGGGCGATGTCACAAAGAGACGTGGTCAGATTCGTGAGCAGGAAGAGACAGGCAATGCAATCAAGGTTAAGGCATACATTCCGCTGGCATCCATGTTCGGCTATGTAACGGATCTGCGTTCGTTCACACAGGGCCGCGGCATCTATACGATGCAGATGGATCACTATGAGGAAGTGCCGAAGAACATTGCTAAGGAAATTATCGAGAAAAACAGCACTGCTTCTAAGTAATGATTGATTTTAAAAACTGTATAAATTAGAATACATACAGGCTGACTAAAAAAACCAGGAGGATAAAAGTATTATGGCTAAGGAACATTTCGACCGTACGCTGGAACATGTCAACATCGGTACTATCGGTCACGTTGACCATGGTAAGACAACACTGACAGCTGCGATCACTAAGTATCTGTCCGAGCATCCGGAAGATGGCAAGGCCGTATTTGAGGCTTATGACAAGATCGACGGTGCACCGGAAGAGAAGGCTCGTGGTATTACGATTAATACTGCACACGTTGAATATCAGACAAAGAAGAGACACTATGCACATGTTGACTGCCCAGGTCATGCTGACTATGTCAAGAACATGATCACTGGTGCAGCGCAGATGGATGGCGCTATCCTCGTTGTTGCTGCTACTGATGGACCGATGCCTCAGACTCGTGAGCACATCCTGCTCGCCCGTCAGGTTGGTGTTCCGAAGATTGTCGTATTCCTGAACAAGTGCGACATGGTTGATGATGATGAGCTCATCGACCTGGTTGAGATGGAAGTTCGTGAACTTCTGAATGAGTATGGCTTCGATGGCGATAACTGCCCGGTTATCCGTGGTTCTGCTTATCAGGCTCTGCAGGGTGATCCGAAGTGGACACCGGCTATCAAGGAACTCCTTGATGCTGTTGACACATACATTCCGGCTCCTGTTCATGAGTTCGATAAGCCGTTCCTGATGGCTGTCGAGGATGTCTTCACGATCACTGGCCGTGGAACTGTTGCTACTGGCCGTGTTGAGCGTGGCAAGCTGAACATGAACGATGAAGTTGAGATCGTTGGTCTGAAGCCGACCATCAAGACTGTCGTTACTGGTATTGAAATGTTCAGAAAGACTCTGGATTATGCTCAGGCTGGTGACAACATTGGTGCTCTGCTCCGTGGTGTCAACCGTGATCAGGTTGAGCGTGGACAGGTTCTGGCTAAGCCGGGTTCTGTTACGCCTCATACAGAGTTCAAGGCTCAGGTTTACGTTCTGACAAAGGAAGAGGGCGGCCGTCATACACCGTTCGTTTCCAACTACCGTCCGCAGTTCTATTTCAGAACAACTGACGTTACCGGTGTCATCACTCTGCCGGAAGGCACAGAAATGTGCATGCCGGGCGACAACGTCGAGATGACAGTCAACCTGCTGGCTCCGATCGCTATCGAAAAGGGAACACGTTTCTCCATTCGTGAAGGCGGCCGTACAGTTGGTTCCGGAAACATCACTGAAATCATTAAGTAAGTGATACACAAAGATGCCGAAAGGCATCTTTTTTGTTGCGTTTTTCCAATCAGGCGGCTTGCTGGCTGGGTTATCATCCTGTTTTGGTGTATATTCTTACTGTACAATTATCAGGTTCTTTGGAGGTCTGCCATGAAGAATAAGAGACTTGGTGAAATGCTCGTGGATGCCGGTGTGCTGACCAGCGAGCAGGTGAATAAAGCATTGGAGCTGCAGAAGGGTACTGGGAAGCGTCTTGGTACGGTATTGATTGACAATGGGTTTATTACGGAGTCACAGCTGATTGAGACGCTGCGTATGCAGCTGGGCATTGAGTTTGTGGATCTCAACAAAGTGAAGATTGATCCGTCTATGGCACAGGTTGTGCCCCGTAATATTGCCAGGGCGTACCGTGTTGTCCCGGTCAGGATTGAGAACAGTCAGCTGTATCTGGCAATGGAAGATCCGCTGAATTTCCGTGCGCTTGAAGTGGTGCGTGAGGCGACCAGACGCAAGGTTGTGCCGATGATTGCCTACAGCAATGCCATCAGCCGTGCTCTGAGTGTTCTGTATGAGAATGAAGGTGCTGCCCTTGCCATCAAGGAGATGAGTGAGGAAAGAGGACTGACGATTGGTGCGGCTGCGGATGAAAAAGAGGTGCAGGATGAGGCTTCATCGGCACCGACTGTCAAGCTTGTCAATAGTATTCTGGAGCGTGGCTTTGATGAGAAGGCAAGTGATATTCATGTGGAGCCGCATGAGGAGAATATGACGGTGCGGATTCGTGTGGATGGTCATCTGCAGGAGATTCTGACGATTCCTTCACAGCTGCAGTCTGCAGTTGTTTCCCGCTTCAAGGTCATGGCCGGCATGAATATTACGGAGCGCAGGATTCCGCAGGATGGACGTGCCCAGTTCCGCCGCAGCAATGGCCAGACTATTGATCTGCGTCTGAATACGATGCCCACGATCTTTGGCGAGACGGTTGTCATCCGTATTCTGTGGCGTGATGCGGCAACGCTGACCAGAAAAGGCATTGGCATCACAGATCGTGACAATGCCAAGTTTGATCGTATCCTGCATAATTCCTCCGGCATGATTCTGATTGTTGGTCCTACCGGATCTGGCAAGACTAGTACGATGTATACGATGATTCAGGAATTGAATAAACCGGATATCAATATGATTTCTCTGGAAGATCCGGTGGAATACCAGATTGAGGGTGTTACCCAGGTCGCAATCAATGAGAAAGTGGGACTGACTTTTGCCAGTGCATTGCGTGCATGCTTGAGACAGGATCCGGATGTGATTTGTGTAGGTGAGATCCGTGATGGTGAGACAGCTGAGATTGCGCTGCGGGCAGCTATGACTGGCCATCTTGTGCTTTCTACGATTCATACCGAGGATACGATCAGTGCGATTGACCGTCTGCGTGATCTTGGCATTGAGCCATATCTGATTGCGTCCAGTGTCAGAGGCATCATCTCGCAGCGTCTGGTCAGACGCATCTGTCCAAACTGCCGTACGCAGATACAGCCGGATCCATATCTCTGTGATCTGGCCGGCATCAAAAATCCGTCCCAGTTCAGATTCTATAAGGGAAAAGGGTGCCACATGTGCTTTGGCTCCGGTTATAAAGGCAGAACAGGTGTGTTTGAGATTCTGCCTGTGAATGCAAAGATCCGTGATGCAATTGCCAGAGGGGAAAACAGTACGGAGCTGCGTGAGGTAATTGCCAGTCAGGGTGATTTTGTACCGATGATTGCCAATGCCCGTGATCTGGTTGAAAATGGCGTGACAACGCTGGATGAAGTTGTGCATCAGGTGGTGACGGTAGAATGAAGTCGCTGGAACAGATTGTTGCTTTGGCAAAAGAGAAGGGTGCTTCTGATATTCATATTGCGGCGGGAGTTCCTGTCAAGCTGCGCATTGACGGTCAGCTTGAGAATATGGATGATGAGATTGTGACTGGTCAGGATTGTGATGACTATGCCAGACTGCTGGATCCAAAGGGGTTTGATGGCATCAGCAGGATTGGTGAGAGTGATGGTGCCGTGCAGATTGATGGCAGCCGGATCAGGATCAATCTGTACCGGACGGATGGGGCGATGTCACTGGCACTGCGCCTTCTGGCTGACCGTATTCCACAGTTGAAGGAGCTTGGACTGCCGCCGGCAGTAGACAGCTTTGCGTCCATGAAGAAGGGGCTGATCCTTGTGACTGGGGAAACCGGATCCGGCAAGTCTACAACCCTGGCCGCCATCCTGAATCAGATCAACCACACAAGAAAAGAACATATCATCACCCTGGAAGATCCGATCGAATATGTCTATGCACCGGATCAGTGCCTGATCTCACAGCGTGAGATTGGCAGGGATACGCAGTCATGGACAGATGGACTGAAATCTATTCTGCGTGAAGATCCTGATATTATCCTGATTGGTGAGATGCGGGATGCGGCCGCAATGGAAATTGCACTGACGGCAGCAGAAACAGGACATCTTGTCTTTTCTACCGTGCATACCAATGGTGCTGTGGATACGGTTGACCGTGTTGTTTCTGCTTTTCCGGCTGAGCGCCAGGAGGAAATTCGCGTCCAGCTGGCTTCTGTCCTGAAAGCAGTATTGTCCCAGCAGCTGCTTGTCAGAAAGTCAGGACATGGCAGAGTGGCTGCCTGTGAGCTGATGATGGTCAATGCGGCAATCCGCAACCAGATCAGAGATGGAAATACCCCGCAGATGCAGTCTTCACTGCTGGCTTCACGCAGTATTGGCTCACTGTCCATGGACAACTGTCTGCTGGACCTTGTCAGAAAGGGTATGATCAGTGCTGAGACAGCTGCAGAGAATGCTGTGAATCAGGAATATGTACGCAAGAGTGCAGGCATGAGCATGTCCTTTGTGAAACAGACACAGATGGGAGGATTGCGATGATATCGTACAAATATACAGCCCAGTCAAGGGATGGCGCCAAGGTATCTGGGGTACTGGATGCCGTGGATGAATACGCTGCGGTGGCAAGCATCAAGCAGGAATATCCGATTGTCCTGTCTATTGCAGAAGTAAAGCAGGGCGGCATGCATGATCTTTTGAACAGGGAAATCAATACGAAGATTGATCATAAGGCACTCAGTGTCATGTGCTCGCAGTTTTCCATCATTCTCAGCTCTGGCGTTGCCATAGACAAGGCAATCATGATGGTAGCAGAGCAGACCCGTGACAAGAGACTGAAGAAGATGCTGGAGAGCTCTGCAAAGGATGTTGCCCAGGGATCCACGATGGCAGATGCCTTTGAGAAAAACTGCCCCCAGATCCCGGTTCTGTTCATCGAGACAATCCGGGCAGGAGAACTGTCCGGTACGATTGACCATGCCTTTGCGACACTGCAGGAATACTATGAGAAAAGCTACAAGGTCAGCCAGAAGATCAGACAGGCACTGTCCTATCCGATCTTTGTCCTGGTTGTGGCAGTTATTGTCATTGCCATCGTTATGATCGTTGTCATGCCGACATTCATTTCCACATTCAATGACCTTGGTGGTGAACTGCCAACCATGACCGTTATTCTCATCCATATCTCTTCCTTCTTCAGCAAGTGGTGGCCAATCATCCTGGCAGTGATTCTTGCGGCTGTTGTTGCGGCAAGAATCGCAGTATCCACCGAAAAAGGAAGACTCTGGTGGGCCAAGCACAAGCTGACATCGCCCATCACCGGCAATATCAATACCCTGCAGGGCGCGACCCAGTTTGCCTCTACGATGGCCGCACTGACACAGGCAGGCATGACCGTATCCGATTCCCTGCGCATTACCGCCAAAGTGATGGACAACTATGCATTACAGAGAGATGTAGCGCCTATGGCTGAAAAGGTTGAGACCGGACATACTCTGGGCGAAGTCATGAAGGAAAGCAAATACTTCCCACATGTTCTGGATGAAATGACTGCCGTCGGTGAAGATACCGGCGAACTGGGAAAGACACTGACAACCATCGGCGACTATTACACCAATGAATACAACTATGCTGTACAGAAAGCCATTGGCAAGATCGAACCAACCATGCTAATCATCATGGCCTTCATTGCCGGCTTCATTGTCATTGCCCTGTACCTGCCGATGTTTACAATGTACAACTACATGTGATGCAAAGGAAGAACCCCGCGGATTTACAACAGGCAATAAACCCTGACAGTTTCAGTAATCTATCATAAAATATTACAAAATACTCAACATATTACAGATGGATGATTGAACGAAACAGGTACAAATGCTAGCATAACAGTGACGAATCTCTACTCAAAAAGGAGGGATTCCAAACCAAAAAAACAAGGAGAGGATTATCATGAACGATTCAAGAAAGAAAAAGGGCTTTACACTCGCCGAACTGCTCATTGTAGTTGCAATCATTGCAGTTCTTGTTGCTATTTCAATTCCGATCTTCACAGCACAGCTGGAGAAGGCAAGAGAGGCTACTGATGCTGCTAATATCCGTGCTGCGTATGCTGAGCTCTCTGCTGACGCATTAACAGAAACAGCTATTAGCGCTGACAAAAAAGAAGGCGACATTACATTAAAAGCAACTACAGGCTCAGCCGCTGACGGAAATCTTGTTTATAAAGCTGAAATTAAATTGCATCAGACTCAGGCAGACTGGCAGAGCGACGCATTAAAGGATGGAAGTATTGGTGGGATTTCTGCCGGCACCCCTGGTAAGGGCGCGACAAAAGCAACCTTAACCATTCACGAAGATGGAACGGCTAGCACACTTGAATATGATAAATAATTAGCTCAAACGCTCCAATAGTCTCAAAAAAGAAGGCTCGAGATTATCAAGATAATCTCGAGCCCTTTTTTTAGGAAACTACTTACCCCCATGGTAATGGTCAGCGTGCCATCTTTCGCAATTTTAACGGTGGCCTTAGTATTGCCTTCAGCAATATTAAAGTTATTCTTTGCTACCTGGTTGCCAATCTTAGCTTCTTTGTTATTATCTGTCCAGTCGGTAGTCTTCTGATGAAGAGCAACCTCCTCTGAGGCAGAGCCATCAGTGCTATTATATGTAGCATTGCCAGAGTTTGCCTCTGTCAATACTGCAACTGAACATTCAGCATAAGCTGCACGAATATTAGCGAGGTCAGTAGCCTCTCTAGCCTTCTCCAGCTGTGATGTGAAAATTGGGATGCTGATAGCAACTAAAACGCCCCTGAGGCATGTATTCGTGACCTGCTCTGCACTATTACGCGTGCCTGTCCATCGCTTGTAATGATCCTAGACTATTGCGCAGAATGAGGCCGTTTTTCGCAGATTTTGGAACCTGCGGTCGTAAATATAAGTTACCTATGATGATGGCCCATCAGCCAATAGGGAGATGACCGGGATGGACCATCTGATCTTCAATTTCCAACGTGTACATTTGCGCAGAATGAGGTTGTTTTCCGCAATTTTAAGAACCTGTGGGCGTAATTAAATTTACGGAAAGCATTATCTGATTCTTTATTCATGAGATTATGATGGGGGAGTAATATGGGTATTCAAGAACGGGACTGGTATCAAAGAGACCAGCGCGCAAAAGAATATAAGGCGGCAGGCGTAAAATATAAAAACTCACTGGGCTGGTACTACAGATTGAATGGATATGATTTCGGTCCGTGTGATAAAGACAATATCTGCCGGTTGATGCGAGAGCACAGACTTGATGACAGCAGCCTGGTAAAACACGGGTCTGGCGAGTGGATGCAAATCTCAAAGCTTCGGAAGGAGTTCCCGAAGGGTGGGTATATTTATTCGCAGAATAGAACTACCATAGTGAGCGGAAATGCAAAGGGCAGATTTTCTTTAAGCATAGCTGGCATCATTCTTGGCGCAGCTTCACTTTTGTTCGGCGTAAAATGTCAATGGAATATCGTTAACATGATCATCATTTTCGCACTGAGTGTTCTGACACCATCTATCCTAAAGACGGAGTGGAAAAGGAATAGATCATTTTCTACGATAGGAATGATAGCTGCGATTGTACTCGTACTTTTGGCTATTTATCTGATCTTTCAGTTATATGGGGCGTTATTATAGTTATGAGAGGGCGAGTGATGCTCAATGAAAAAGAATAAGAAGGGCTTCACCCTTGCTGAACTCCTCATTGTGGTTGCGATAATCGGAGTGCTCGTGGCGATATCCATCCCGATCTTCAATAATCAGCTAAGGAAAGCAAGGTTTGCGACCAATCTTGCAAATGCTCGTTCAGCTAAAGCTGCGGCAATTGTCGCGTACTTGGATACCGGCAAGCTGGGATGGACCTATGATATCCGTACTGGAACCGTGACTGCGATCCATGATGCATGGGATCGTGCAACGGAGGATGGACGAGAAAGAGCAGGACTAAGTAGAGAAGGCGGTTGTGTTATAGGATGGATAACAAGCGACCCTTCGAGCTGGGACTTAAATAATTTCAGTGGTCTTGGCGATCGGATATATCACAGAATAGGTGTTGATCTGAAGAAAGATGGTAGCGGTACAGTAGATTACTATTACTTCTATAGATAGTGTTGAAGGCTGCTTTGGCCTGTTGATGTAAGAACCGATTTAGAAGACAATATCAGACTCAGAAGGGCAGGTGATTACAGATGAGGAGAAAATTGAATAAGGGCTTTACATTAGCGGAGCTCCTGATCGTGGTTGCCATAATCGGAGTACTGGTGGCGATATCCATCCCGGTTTTCGCAAAACAGAAACTGAAAGCACAGGAGGCTGTTGATAAGGCTAATCTTCGTGCCGCCTATGCAGAAGTGATGGCAGCTGCTGCATCTGATCCGGATCACTCGTGGTATGTTCCTGTGAAGATGACTCATCAGGGACAGGGTAATAACGGAAATATCCACAGACAGTTTGCACTTGCAGGAAATGATGAAACGATTGGCGGTGGCATCAAAACGTTAGGTATCAATCGACCAGAAGGAGAGAGCAGGACTCTATATGTTGTTCTCTATACGTCAAAAGCGTTACAACGTATGCATGGACATAGTTTATGGAATGATAACTATGGGTATTATTTGGAACGCGAATATGGAATAACAAATAGTGCAGATACAGAATATATCGAAAACCCCAAAATAGTTATAGCAATGGGAACTGCAAGTGGCATATACGCGTTCGATCTGAAAAAAGCTGAATGATTTAATCAAGCAAGGACATGAAGTATAAAAATGAGGTGATCACAGATGAGGAGAAAACAGAATAAAGGTTTCACACTGGCAGAGCTCTTGATCGTGGTCGCCATCATTGCTGTGCTCGTCGCGATATCCATCCCGATCTTCAATAATCAGCTGTTATGTAAAAGCCAATGTCAAGTGCTAGTTTCGGATTGATTCAATATTTTTTGTCTGCTGTTGAAGGCATGAGGAAAGAGTCTCGGATTTTCAACAGTTCGCGGTATTTAGCCATTCTGTTATTCGTGTATCAGGGACAAATGCTCTCCCACCCCACAGGCCAATGGTTTCGCCGCCAGCTCTGCTGTCTAAAATCGTGGATCACCATGGAAACGTGCCATCATAGCTGAACCGCAGATAGCTGAACCATCCAGTTCAAATCCGGGCTGCTCCTTCCTGATGCCTTCAGTCTAATTCATATCCCTCCTGTTTCTATGTTTCTGTCATTCACTGATTTCTTCTGCATTGTTCAACGTATGTCCTGGCTGATACCTTGCAATCGATAAAATCATCTTACGCAAGAACAGTATGAATATTGCCTGTCATCATTCCCCATATAAAGCATGCCAGCTCACGTGCTATGGCTACTGTTGCTTTGTTATGGCTCTTTCGATTGTGAAGCACAAGACGCA
>NZ_JALBUR010000014.1:0-57575 GCF_033971865.1 Grylomicrobium aquisgranense
TCAGAGCACATCGTACGGTGCCAGCACACGGCGTACTGAAGTCTGTTACTGTCACCCATGAGCCTGATGGCAAATACTATTTTTCACTCCTGTACGAAGTGCCGCATGAAGAGATATGCCATGACATCGATCCGGACAATGCAATCGGGCTGGATATGTCTATGCATAACTTTTGTGTCGATTCCAACGGTAAGCATATCGATTATGGCAAACCATATCATGCTATGCAGAACAGAATTGCCAGAGAGCAGAGAAAACTGTCTCATATGGAGAAAGGATCTTCCAACTATCATAAGCAGCGGGTAAAAATTGCAAAGTTGAGTGCGAAAGCCAAGCATCAGCGCAGCGATGCCTTACACAAGCTGTCACGACAGTTAGTGGATACCTACGACATGATCGGAATAGAGGATCTGAATATGAGGGCAATGTCACAGTTCTTGCACTTCGGCAAGTCTGTCGGTGACAAGGGATGGGGTATGTTTACCAGCATGCTTGCTTATAAAGCACAGAGGGCTGGAAAGCGCGTCATCAAAGTTGGGAAGTTCTTTCCCAGCAGCCAGATGTGCCATGCATGCGGGACATTGCACAAGCTCACCAAAGATTTGGCTGTGCGTGAGTGGACATGCCCTGACTGCGGACATCATCATGATCGTGATGAAAACGCAGCGCTGAATATCAGAGATGAGGCAGTGCGGATCTACTGCACATGCTGAAATAAAGCAACAACAACCGCTGGGACGGCGGGGATAGCCTGAAACCACTGTATGGAGAATGCAAGACCATGCAGAATACCTACAGCAGAATGCATCGCGCCTCATGGGCAACTGTGAGATACGTACACATTCCTGACAGTCTGGAAACACAGGAAAAAAGAAAAGTGGCCTGTGCCACTTTGAAGCTCGGTTACTTGTAGCCGAGTAGTTCACAGATCCGGAATCTGCCAGTTGATTGGTTCACGGCCATGTTCTTTCAAAAACGCATTTGCCCTGCTGAAATGGCGGCAGCCAAAAAAGCCATAGTGCGCACTGAGCGGCGAAGGATGCGGTGCTTCCAGAACAAGATGGCGGCTGCGGTCAATCATGGATGCCTTACTGCGGGCATTGCGGCCCCACAGCAGAAACACAACCGGTTCCTGTTTCTCATTGATTCTGGCAATGGCATGATCCGTGAAGGTTTCCCACCCTTTTCCTTTATGGGAAAGCGGATGGGAATCCTCGACTGTCATGATCGTGTTGAGCAGAAACACACCCTGCTTTGCCCATGGCATCAGATAGCCATTGTTAGGGATGTAGCAGCCCAGATCATCCTGAAGTTCCTTGAAGATATTCTGCAGAGACGGCGGAATGGGAACGCCAGGATTAACCGAAAAGCACATGCCATGCGCCTGTCCTTTCTGATGATAGGGATCCTGGCCCAATATCACAACTTTGATATCCGGATAATCGCAGTTTTCAAAGGCAGCAAATACCTGCTGACGGGGCGGATAAATGTTTCCATGGGAATATGCTTCATGCAGAAAGGCAGATAATTGCCTGAAATACGGCTGCTGCCATTCTTCCTGCAGCCATGGCCACCAGGTATTATGCACCATACTTACTCTGCCAGTCCCTTCCTGTTATGCTTTTTCTTCAGTACAGCAAAGACAATGATTACCACTGCGCCAGCCGCAATTGCTACACCATAGACCGGGGCAAATGATGAAGATGCAGATTTCTTTGTCTTATTTTCAGACCTCATCGTGCCGCCATTGGCTTCTACCCAGGCAGACACATCATCCTCAACAGAATCCAGCGTTCTGGGTCCATTGTCGAGAATCACCCTGTTAAAGTCTTCCAGCTTGAAATCATCGCCAAGTGCTTCCCGTGCTTCCTTCTCCAGCGTCATCAATCTTGCCAGGCCATAGCCATAGCTGTTATAGTCCGCCGGATAAATCAGGCACTGCTCATAAAGGCTGGATGCCGCCTGTGTGTTGAGACCTACACTGCGCAGGTAATCAGACAGGTCATCCTCGTCCCAGCCCATGCCATTGACACCGATATCAGCCAGTGCACACAGTGCATAGTTCAATTCGGCCATCACCTGCTGGTAAGCAGCATCAGAATCACTGAGCACATTCCAGCTGTAAGCATGCACCTCTGCATACATTGCCCATCCTTCCGTATAGCCAAGGAAGCTGCAGGCTTCCCGGATCAGATTTGGCTTTGTCGCAAGGTAATACACATGCTGGTAAAGATGGCCCGGATACCCCTCATGGGCAAGGGTGCCATACAGTTCATTCAGATCGGAAATATTGGCATCATTGATCTTGATGATATTGCTGGTGTAATCATCGACTGGTGAAGAAACATAATAGGCAAGCACATTGCCAGACACAACACTTGGATCAAGGCTTGTAGCAGTATATGTCACATCCGGAATTGCCGGGAAACCGTAGTTTGTTTCTTCGGAGGAAAGATAGCTGAGAATCCTGTCGGCATCCGTGAAATTCACGGTGCCGCTGCCGGCATTGGCACCAAGCGATGCCAGCTGACTCACCGCATCCTGAATAAAGCTGTCCAGCTCATCAAACTGATCATCCAGAGACCTGGACGTACTGGCTGTATTCTGTTCATCCAGCGTGTAGTAATCCAGGCCGCCATCCATATCATAATAGCCGGTCTGACCGCCCTTTCCCTTGTAGCTGTTCAGCGTATCGGCAATCGTCTGGCAGGAAGGAATGATCTGATTGATGACAATATCACTGACCTGTGTCTTCAGATCCACCCTTTCTCCATCTGTCAGAAGCTGTGAGGCATCCGCATCATCATTGAAGTCGGCAATGATCGGATTGTCCTGCGTCTTTGCAACAAAAGAAGAAATCTGTGATTCTGTTTCTTCCAGCGCTTTATCTGACATAAAATAGCCAGCTTCAGCCTGTTCTTCCGTAAAGCTGAGACATGCCTGCAAATAAGACGGCACCGACTGCAGCAGCGTGATGTAATCGTCAAAGTCACTTTTTGTATAGAAGATAAACTCGGTCAGGTTGGTAGACAGATTGGTCACCAAATTATTGCCCGGTGTAAACAGCCAGCTATAATTCTCATCTGAACGGTTCAGCTGATCTTCATAAGCATATACAAGGGCATCATAGTCATGCTGCTGAGTCGTGCTCAGACTGTCATAATCAAAGGCCCTGAGTTTGGCAAGCATATCTTCGGCTTCGCTTCTGGCTTCACTGAGCTCTGTGCGAGGATCCCTGCCAACCTGCACAGCAGGTTTGACAATGCCAAGGCTGTCAGGATCTTTCACAGTAAAATGCATAGTGAGATAATCCTGTTCCATCGTATTGATAAAATCCTGCTGCAGCAGGGCATCAAAATCAGCATTGCGCTCTTCGCTGTCATCGGCATGTACAGAAACAACTGCTGCCGGTACACACAGCAGGGCTGCACACATGATGCAAATGGCTTTCTTCAAACGGTCTGTCATAGATACTCCTTTTACTTTTGCTCATTATACTATAAATTGCCCCGACTGCCCCCGCAGACACAGGTCAGATGTTGATTTTGTACTTCTGGAATCCCATATTCGCAGCACTCACAAGTACATTTTTACACACCGCATATATGCTTTAGATGTTCAGATCAGCATTGTGTGTATCTGCCAGCTTTTGTCAAATACGCACTGGCTTTCAAATGGCTGTTCAAACCTCTGACTGTCTTTTTTCCATATCACATGCCCTGTTTTCACAACTTGTTCTTTCCGGCCGCAATGGCCTCCATACGATTTTCCATGCGCCAGATCAGGAAGTGACGAAAGGCTTTCACATGCAATCTCTGATACTGTTCCAAAAGAAAATCATATCTGGTGTAGATATGACTTCCTCATTTTCTGTTGTGACCTTACTGATCCGGATTATTCTTTACCGCCACAATCACAGATAAGCCAGGTACGTAAATCACGGAGCTCTTCTGCGCCTGCGGATTGCCATCGTGGTCAAAGATCACCTGCCACTCATCCGCACTGCCATATTCCCGATTGTCATAGGATGGATTGTAAAGGATCCTCACATCTGTACATGCATGCTCAGGATCAGGACAGTGAATATCGCAGACAACCACATTGCCATCCATCACGGATACATGCACATTGTCGCAGACTTCCTTCTGGGTAGCATAATGAAACGCTTTGTATTCCCTGCGCAGGGCAATTGCCCGGCGTGTATATGCGACGATCTCCTGATTCTGAATTGCTCTGTCCCAGTCCATCTGATTGATGCCATCACCCGCATTGTAGGAATTCGATACATTGTTCTTGGTACCGCAGAATTCCTGACCTGCATGCAGGAATGGAACACCAATCGAGAAAAGTGTCGCTGCCAGCAGCATCTTCTGGCGCAGCAGACGGGTGTCATGATTCTCACTCGAGCAGCAGGCACGCATCTTGTCCCAACTGGTCGCATTGTCATGGGTCTCGGTGCCATTGATGGTCTTGCATGGTGAATCAAAGCGATAGAAATACGGATCACCGATCACATTGCCAGTCACTGCCGAACACATGCCAAATGCCATGCCCAGATCGCCAGTAATATATCCTTGGGCATACTTCTGATCATCTGAAGTCCTGCCCTTTACCGTATCACGGAAATAATCGTTGAAATGGCCGATATCCGGCATCCGGTTCTGATTGACAATACATGCTTTGTCCTCCGGTGCCAGCATGGTCGGCATATCCCAGCCTTCTCCATATAATAAGGCATCCGGCTTTCTGGCTTTAACCGCATCATGAATCGCATTCATCGTATCCACATCCAGGACACCCATCAGATCAAAACGGAAGCCGTCCACATCATACAGATCCATCAGCTTCGTGCAGACATCCACAAAGTACTTCCGCACCATCGGCTGGGTGGAAGACAGGTCATTTCCGCAATAGGAACCGTTTGACAGGTAGCCGGAATCATTGTAGCGGAACCAGTAATACGGGGTCAGACACTGGAACGGACTGGAATCCACATCGTACATATGATTGAACACCACATCCAGCGTTACCCGCATATCATGCCTGTGGAAGGTATCCACCAGCATGCGCAGTTCCTTCATGCGTGCATACGGATCATCCGGATCCGAAGAATAGCTGCCTTCAACCGTCAGATACTGGGCCGGATCATAACCCCAGTTATAGTTGCGGGAAGGATGTTCCTCATCCACAGTCACAAAATCCAGCACCGGCATCAACTGTACATGCGTTACGCCAAGAGAGGCCAGATAGCTCATCCCGGTCGGATGCCCCTTCCAGGATGTATTTTCTTCCCGCAAGGCATCAAAAGTGCCATGCGTGCTTGTACCGCTGTGAGCCGAACTTGTCATATCCCGCACCGAGCACTCATAGATGATGGCATCCACAGCAGAATTGATCTTGGTACTGCAGGGAATATGGGTATGCGGCACCAGATTTGGATCAATGACAGCTGAGGCATGTCCATTGGCCGTTGAGGACAAAGCATACGGGTCAAGCGTTTCCCTGACCTGTCCATTGCGGTTGACAAGATACGTATAGGTCGCATGGCGCAGATCACCATTCACTCTTGCCCGCCACACCCCATGATCTGTTCTGGTCATCGGATGAGCAGTGCGCGAGCCGCGGTTATCCAGTTTCAGAATCACGCTGACAGCGGTTGGTGCCCATACGGAAAACAGTGTATACAGCGGATGGTATATTGGTCCCAGATCATCGCCATCATACATGAATTCTTTGGTAAAGAACGGCTTCTGGCAGATCAGCCGCATTTCCACCGGCACCGACAGACCATGAGATTCATGCAGGCGGTAATCAATGCCAAACGGCAGATCCGCCGGCGTTGTCAGCAGATATTTCACAGCATCGGGATGATCCTCCACACTTTTGATAATCAGATCCATGTACAGACCCTGCTGGGATGTCAGATAGAAATAATCCGAACGGCCTCCATAAAAGCTGCTCTTCATCCAGATGGTAATCACCCCAAAATCATCCGCATATGCATGCATAGCCGGCATAACTGTTTCCTCTCTTTCCTGTTAGAAGTGAAGTTTTTGCAGATCCCAGATATCGTGGGCATACTCTTCAATCGTACGGTCGGAAGAGAAGTAGCCACTTCTGGCAATATTGACAAGGCAGCTGCGGGCCCAGGTATTACGGCTGGCATATCGTCTGGCAATCTCTTCCTGGGCTTTGACATATGCATCAAAATCGGCCAGGACAAAGTAGGTATCATTGCGGGTAATCAGCTCATCATAAATCATTCTGAACTCATCCGCACTGCCATTCCAGAATCCATTGATCAGCGTATCCAGCACATCATGAATACGGCCGTCCTGCTGATAATAGTCATAGGCATTGTAATGGTATTGCAGCGTATTGAGTTCCTCCACTGTATGGCCGAAGATCACATCATTGTCACGGCCGACCAGACTGTCAATCTCCACATTGGCACCATCCAGTGTTCCCAATGTAATTGCACCGTTCATCATGAACTTCATATTGCCTGTGCCGGAAGCTTCCTTGCCAGCCGTACTGATCTGCTCAGACACATCAGAACCCGGCACAAGTGTCTCAGCCATCGTCACACAATAGTTTGGCAGAAAGACAACCTTGAGCACATCCCTGGTGTCTGGATCATTGTTTATTTTAGCGGCAACGCAGTTGATCAGCTTGATCACACTCTTGGCAAATGTATAGCTGGAAGCTGCCTTGGCTGCAAAGAGATATGTATGCGGCGCAATCCGGAATGAAGGATCACGCTTCATGCGCTGATACAGATAGATCACCTGCATGATATTCAGCAGCTGCCGCTTATAGGCATGAAGGCGCTTGGCCTGGGTATCAATCATCGAAGAAGGATCAATAATCTCTCCGGTCAGATCTCTGACATATGCCGCAAGCTTTTCCTTGCGCACCTGCTTGACATCCAGGAAAGCTTCCTGCACAGAAGGATCATCCACATGTTTCAAAAGATCTTCAAAATGATGATAGTCCTTCTCCCATGCTGTACCGATCGTATCATCCAGCAATTTCCTCAGCTCTGGGTTGCAGTACATCAGCCATCGGCGCGGGGTAACGCCATTGGTCTTGTTCTGGATCAGATGGGGATACAGACGCACCTGATCGCGGAAGAGATCATTCTTCAGAATTTCCGTATGGATGCCAGCCACACCATTGACCGCATGAGAGCCAATCAGTGCCAGTGCCGCCATATGCAGCGTGCCGTCACGCAGAGGACGGGTGCGGCTGACAAGATCCGGATCATCAGGGCACTGCTGCCAGGCCCAGGCACAATAGCGCCGGTCTATTTCAGAAATAATCATGGCAATGCGCGGCAGCAGATTCTCAATATACTGCATCGGCCATTTTTCCAAAGCTTCGGCCATAACCGTATGATTGGTATAGGAAACCGTTTCCTTCACAATTTGCCATGCCTTGTCCCAGGCGTAACCGTATTCATCCATCAATACCCGCATCAGCTCCGGGATTACCAGCACCGGGTGTGTATCGTTGAGCTGGATGGCAACCTTCTCGCCAAGATTGTCCAGAGAAGGATGGTTCTTCAGATGGGTTTCCACAATGGAATGCACACCGGCACAGACAAAGAAATATTCCTGTTTCAGGCGCAGATACTTTCCTTCCTCGGTGGAATCATCCGGATAAACATTCAGACAGATCGCTTCCACATCAGAAAGATACTGGCGGTAATCCCTGTCACGCGGCGCAACATCCGCCGGTTCTGCACTCCACAGACGCAGTGTATTCACCGTCTTTGTATGAGCACCGATCATCGGCATGTCATATGGCACAGCAAGTACATGACTGGCGTGGCGATGCCTGAAATGCATATCACCATTTTCATCATAACTGACCTCAATCTGGCCATAGAACTTCACATCCACGGCATGCTTGAGTTTGCGAATCTCCCACGGATTGCCAATCCGCATCCACATATCCGGCATTTCTACCTGCTCACCATATTTATTGATAAACTGACGGAACAACCCTGCCCGGTAGCGGATGCAGTTGCCATTTACCACATAGTTCTCACTGGCAGCAGAGTCCATAAAGCATGCCGCCAGACGGCCAAGACCGCCATTGCCAAGACCCGGATCATTCTCCTGATCTGCAATTTCCTGATAGGAAATACCAAGCTCCTGCAGTCCCTCTGTCACTATGTCATAAATGCCAAGATTCTTCAGATTGCTTGTCAGCATCCTGCCCAGCAGAAACTCCATCGAAAAGTAATACACCTGCTTGAGATCCTGAGAAGCTGTTTCATTTTTGGTATCCTTCCAGTAATTTGACGCATAATCGCGCACCATTGTACCCAGGGTCAGGTATTTCTCAGCCGGACTGGTCTGCTCCATCTCACAGCCATACGCCTCCACCAGTCTGCGATGAAACTCCGCCTTGAACTCTCTCTTATTCCTGAACATGCAATCCTTCTTTCTAATCTATTTCTGCCGCAGCCACAAACATGCATACGGCATCAGAACAATATTTGTAACCTTATCCTTTATATATACCTGGCAGTTATTCCGGCCCCCGTATTCCTTCGCCTCAGAATCAAGCAGCACTTCAGCACCTGTATCGGGAATCTCTGTTTCCTGCTTTTGATCACTGGTATTCAGCAGGCAGACAAGATTTCCACGCACAAAACCAAAGACACCATGCTTGCCCTTTAAGAACCAGTGGAAAAGCACAGGGTCATCCTCATGCACAAACAGGGCACTTTCCTGCTGGTACAGCTCATTCAGCCTGGCAAAGTATTTCTGAAAGCTGGCATGAGAGGGATAGTCCAGCAGATTCCAGTCCAGCGCCCGGCTTTCATCAAACTCCCGGAACATGGCAATCTCATTACCCATGAAGTTCAGCTTTTTGCCAGGATGGGCAAACATATAGCCATACAGGGCACGCAGCTGCGCGAACCTGTCATCATAGCGGCCATACATCTTTCCCATCACCGTATGCTTGCCATGCACATTTTCATCATGAGACAGAGGCAGCACAAAGTGTTCACGATAAAAATACTGCATGGAAAACAGCAAAGACTGCGGATGCGTGATCCGCACTTCAGGGGATGTACTAAAGTAATCCAGAGTATCATGCATCCAGCCAAGATCCCATTTGCCATCAAAGCCAAGGCCGCCATTCTGTACGGATGTGGTCACTCCCGGGTAAGCCGTGCTGTCCTCCGCGCACATCCATACTTTGGGATAGTACTGATGCATGTAATAGTTCAGACGCTTGATAAAGTCAATGCCCCCCTGGTTGATGCCCCTGTCCTTATTGCCGCCCCAATAGATGATGTTGCTGATGGCATCCAGGCGCAGTCCATCAATATGATAAGTTTCACACCAGAAGGCACAGGCACTCATCAGAAAAGAGCGCACTTCTTCCCTGCCAAGATCAAAATTCAAAGTACCCCACTCGCTCCATGCATCCTCAGGACGTGAATACTCATACAGTGCTTCCCCGTCAAAGCGGGCAAGGCCAAAGGCATCTGCACAGAAGTGCACCGGCACCATGTCCAGAATGACACCGATGCCCTGCCGGTGGCAGGCATTGACAAAAGAGGCAAACTCATACGGATTTCCATACCGTGATGTCAGTGCATAGCAGCCGGAAACCTGATAGCCCCAGGAACCATCAAACGGATGTTCCTGCAGAGGCATCAGTTCAATATGCGTGAAGCCCATCTTCCGGACATACGGAATCAGGTTTTTTTCCAACATGGCATACGTATATGGATTGTTGCCGTTCTTCTTCCAGCCTCCGGCATAAACTTCATAGATACTGACAGGACGGTTATCAAAGGAAGAAGGACGGCTCTGCCAGATCTCATCCGACCATGTCAGACGGCGTAAATCCACAACTTTGGAAGCTGTTTCCGGCCTTGTTTCCGCATAAAAGGCAAACGGATCCGCCTTGTCAATCCAGTCGCCACGGTTTGTTTCAATCCGGTATTTATAACTGTCCCATTCATACACATTGGGTACAAACACCTGCCAGACACCGGTAAAGCCGGTGCGGATCATACGGATAGGATGATCCTCCCAGTTGGTGAAAGAGCCGATGACAAAGACATTGCGGGCATGCGGGGCATAGACGGCAAAGCCGACGCCTTCACAGTTGTTCATGCGGCAGCGGTGCGCACCAAAAAGCTTCCAGGCATCAATGCACTGGCCGGCATGGTACTGCGCCATCCGCATCTCATCATCCATGATGTGTTCCCCACTTTCTAATACAGCTCTCTGACTGCTCAATTTTAATGGATTATAAGCCCGGTGTGAAGTGATAGCAGAAAAAAAGACACAGATGGAAACCCATCTGTGTCCCAATGACTCAGGATAATAACGGTTTGACAGCCGCAGCAAGATCGTCCTTCTCTTTCTGCGCCTCTGCCAGGGTTGTCCCCCTGGTTGTAAAGTAAGTCTTGATCTTTGGCTCTGTGCCTGAAGGTCTCACGATTACAACCGCACCATCATCCAGATCATAGCGCAGGACATTGGCCTTCGGCAGACCTGTTTCTTCACTGTCTTCATAGTCCGTAACTTTGACAACTTTATGTCCGGCAAAGGAAACCGGCGCATTCGTGCGCAGACCGGACATGATGCCAGCCATCTTCTCCATGCCGGAAAGACCGTCAAACTCAAAGGCATCCACCTTGTTCAGATAGCGGCCATACTGAGCGTAGATCTCTTCCAGACGCTGCTTGATGGAAGAACCCCTGGAACGATAGTAGGCAGCCATCTCACAGATCAGCATGGAACCTACAATGGCATCCTTGTCACGGACATAGGAGCCAGCCAGATAGCCATAAGATTCCTCAAAACCAAAGATGAATCTCTTCTCTTCCCCTTTTGCCTCAAGCTGGGCAATCTGATCACCAATCCATTTGAAGCCGGTCAGCGTATGCCGCAGTTCAACGCCATAGTGCTTCGCTACTGCTTCAGCAAGCGGTGTGGAAACAATGGATTCCACTGCCACCGGATGTTCAGGCATCGTGCCCTTTTCAATACGGCCGGCACAAATGTAATCCAGCAGCAGAACACCCATCTCATTGCCGCTGACAAGCTCATAGGATCCATCCGGACACTTCATGGCAATACCGACACGGTCCGCATCCGGATCCGTTGCCAGCATCAGATCAGCGCCCTCTTTCTTTGCCAGTTCCAGGCCAAGCTTCAGGGCATCAAAGATCTCCGGATTCGGATAGGAACATGTTGTGAAATAGCCGTTTGGATATTCCTGCTCCGGCACAATCGTGATATCCGTAATGCCCATATCCTGCAGAACATGCGTCACCGGCACAAGACCCGTGCCATTCAGCGGTGAATACACAAGCTTCAGGCCAGCCTTTGCACAAAGGCCAGGCCTTACCTGACATGCCTCAATAGCTGCATACAGTGCATTCTTGCACTCATCAGAGACAAACTGAATCAGTCCCTTCTGTACACCCTGTGCAAAGCTCATATACGCCGCGCCAGTCAGAACATCCGTCTTCTGAATCGACGCATAAACAACCGCAGCCGCATCATCTGTCATCTGGCAGCCATCCGGTCCATACGCCTTATACCCATTATATTTTGCCGGATTGTGCGAAGCCGTGATCATAATGCCTGCATTGCAATGATAATAGCGGGTTGCAAAGCTCAGTGCCGGTACCGGCATCAGCTCATCATAGATCACAACATGAATGCCATTGGCAGCCAGTACACCAGCCGCATCACGGGCAAAGTTCCATCCCTTCAGACGGGAATCATAGGAAATGGCAACGGTCTGCGTACCGCCCTGCGTCTTCACCCAGTCCGCAACACCCTGGGTAGCCTGACGCACCACCCAGATATTCATCCTGTTGGTACCAGCACCAAGCACCCCTCTTAAACCTGCTGTACCAAACTTCAAAGCAACGGCAAAACGATCCTTGATCGCCTCATCATCATCCGCAATCTGATGCAGCTCATGTTTCAGATCAAAATCCACCAGATCCGCCTGCAGCCAACGATTATACTCTTCCCTGTAATCCATTATCTATTACTCCTTTTCCCTGAAAAAAAGGGATTGGCGCATATGGCCAGATCCCTTCTTTATTCCTCACTTCAGGCAATGACTTTCTGCGCGCGCAGCACGTCTTCGATTGTCTTGACGGCAACATCCTCATCCTCACCATCGCATGTGACAGTGATTTCAGACTGTGTCGGAATACCAAGAGACATCACACCCATGATGGACTTCATATTCACGGTACGTCCCTTGTAGGATACCTTTACCTCACTCTTGAACTTGCTGGCAGCATTTACGGCAACCGTAGCAGGACGTGCATGCAGTCCTACCGGGTCAACGACTGTAACTGAAATCTGTTTCATTTCTATCATTCCTCCTGAATTTCATTGACTGGTATTATTTTAACCCACCATGTGCCAGTTTACAAGCGGTTACAAATACTGTGAAAAAGATTGTCTAAATTGCACAACTCACTGCAACAGATCCATTGCGCTGAATTGATTGGAATCAGGATGATGATTTATGGTCGGATATAGCACGAAAGAATCATGAGGAACTTTCACGATGTCTAACAAAAAGAAATATACAAGGCTTGATCTTCGATCTAGCTGGCAGTGCGGCAGTACAGCTTCATGTTTTCTTTCAGCCATGCAGCAAGTGCGGCATCAAAGGCACCCGTTTTGGCACGCCAGCACCAGTTGTGAGTGCCGCCATACGGGTTGTTAGTGCGTTCCGTGCCGGCCAGACGAAGAATGTCCTGCGCCTGGACAATGGCAAGATCACAGGGAGATCCCCAGACACATTTCAGCATGACCTGCCAGAGTTCCTTCTTTGTACAGCCAAAGTATGCGCATGCCCGCTGCGCCCTTTCCGGCTCATCTTTGATCCACCCCATCAGCGTATTGTTATCATGGGTGCCCGTATAGACACAGGCATTGCGCAGTGCATACTGAAATGGCATATACCAGGAACCAGGATCCTTTTCATCAAAGGCATACTCAAGGATGCGCATGCCCATGAAGCCGGATGCTTTGACCTGGGCTTTGAATGCATCATCCAGCTCACCAAGATCCTCCACCAGCATTTCCTTTTTACCATTGGCCTGTTCCAGTCTGTCAAACAGATCCTGACCCGGTCCCTGACGCCACTGGCCTTCTCTGGTATTGGGATCAATGGCATAGTAGCGGAAAAATCCCTGAAAGTGATCAATCCGCAACATGTCGCAGAAGCGGTATTGAAACATGGCACGCCGGATCCACCAGGCATAGCCATCCTGCTGCATTCTTTCCCAGTTGAACAGCGGATTTCCCCATACCTGACCCGGCATGCCGGCACAGGCAGAAAGACTGCCGTCAGGATTCAGAGAAAACTGTTCTGGATGCGCCCAGACATCAATGGAATCTGGTGCCATATAGAATGGCAGATCGCCAATGATCTGCACATCCTTTTGTTTTGCATATTCCAGCAGTTCTTCATACTGCCTGAAAAAGAGATACTGCACACGCTGATAAAAAACAGCACTGTCATGATGCTTTGCAATCACTTCCCCTACAGCTTCACTCTGCCGGGTGCGCAGATCCTGCGGCCACTGCTGCCATGATCTGCCCTGCTGGCTGTCTTTGACAGCCATGAATTCCGCATAGTCCTTCAGCCATGACTGCTCTTCCTTTACAAAGGACAGGTAGTCAGCCGGATTTACTTCCGGCATTCTTGCACATGCCTTTTTCAGCAGGGCAATGCGCTGTTTATACAGCCTTCCATAGTCAATCCAGTCCTCTTCTTCCACAGCAGGCAGTTCCTCTTTTTTCAGATAGTGGTGCTCCGCAAGCCAGTCCAGATCAATCAGATAAGGATTGCCGGCAAAAGATGACAGGGGCTGATAGGGTGAATTGCCATAGCCCGTAGGGCCAAGTGGCAATATCTGCCAGTAACGGATACTGGACGCTGCCAGAAAGTCAATGAACTGCTTTGCACTTTTGCCGATAGAGCCGATGCCATAGCTGCCGGGCAAGGATGGTACCGGCATCAGAATGCCGCTGCTTCGCTGCATGATAATCTCCTCATTTCTTTTCCATTATTTATGATACGGTTCATGATGCAGAATCCGAAAACACCGATAGATCTGTTCCAGAGTGAGAATCCGGCAGATCTGATGGGGAAAGGTATTGGCTGAAAGCTTCCAGCGGTAATCACTGCGGGCAATGACATCCTTGGACAGTCCCAGCGATCCCCCAATCACAAAATCAATTTTACTGTGTCCGGAAGTATACAGCTTATCCAGATAGTCTGCCATCTGGGGTGAGGTCCACTCTTTGCCGGCAAGATCCAGCAGAATCACATACTCATCCGGATGAATCTGTTTGAGCAGGCGTTCCCCTTCTTTCTGCTTCACAAGTTCATTTTCCGCATCGCTGTTTGTTTCCGGTGCTCTTTCATCAGCCACTTCCACAAGCTCAATCTTTTCATACGGACGGATGCGTTTGACATATTCCTGTATGCCGTCCCGCATCCAGGCTTCTTTCATCTTTCCACAGGCAATGATGCGGATCATTCGGCAATCACACTCACATCCATCTGACTGCCATCCCGGATGATGGTCAGAGAAAGCTCCTGGCCGCTTGCACAATCGTACAGCACAGATCGCAGTTCCTTGAGATTGTCTGTACGTGTTCCATTCACCGCAGTAATCACATCATTGGTCTGCAGAATATCCTGTGCACTGCCGCCAGCACTATTCACGAGAATTCCCTTGGAAGAGTCCAGATTCAGTCCACGTTCATTCTTCTGATACTGGCGCAGATCCGAAAGGTTGATGCCTGTTATCGGCAGGCATCCTCTGCTCACACTGCCGTCCTTTAAGATTTCATCATAAGCTTTCTGTACATCTGAAACACCGATCGCATAGCTGCGGCTTGTTTCACCGTTTTCCACACTGTCCAGCATCATGCCAAGCAGTGCGCCGCCGCCATCACACAGCGGTCCGCCAATGGCAGAATTGGCCAGACGGATATCCGTTTCAATCAGCTGCGCATGCCACAAGGTGGAGGATGTGACTCTGCCCATGCCGGCATCAGAAGCGGTGCCAAAGGCAACTCCCATCCTGCCGGTATCCGGATTGCGTCCGGAAAGAGAACTGACATACTCACCAGCGGACACACTGTCGGAATCACCTTTGGTAAAGACAGTTACCGCGAAAGAAACCGGCACTTTGATCACGGCAATACCCGTGCCATCATCTCTGCCGATGACCGTACCATCAATTTCCGTTCCCGAATCAAAATAAACGGATGCAGCATCATTGTCATTGACAATGCTCTTGCATGTTACGATGTACGCATTGCCCTCATCTGAGCCAAAGATCACGCCAGACCCTCTTGTTGAGGAGATAACCTGTACAACCGAAGCACGCACATTGGCAACCATTGCGGACAGATCAGATGTGTAGTCAGTCAGTGTATATTCACTTTGTTCCTGGGCTGTATCTTTCTTTTCAGATGTTGTTTTTCTGGTCAGGACATAGGTCAGTCCCGCATTCCATGCCAACAGCACGATAAACAGTCCCGTAATCCATTTCTTCATCCGTATCCCCCCTGGTCAGTATTTCGAACTGACCGGCAGCTGCTACCACCAGACGGCGGTTCAGGTCATGATGATGCGCCAGCAGTAAATCACTGCTGACAGCAAGTGCCTTCTCTCTTGTATTGCCCTCCTGTGACAGATGAGCGAGAAAAATCGTTTTTGTATTTTCAGTAGTGACCGCATCCAGTACAGCCGCACAGTCCTCATTGCACAGATGTCCTTCATCAGAATAGATGCGGGCTTTGACATACTGCGGCCTTCTTGTCCTCATCAGCATGCCCACATCATGATTGCTTTCCATTATGACAGTATCCGCCCCCTTCATCAAGGCGAAATACCGCTCTGAAACGTATCCGGTATCGGTCACATACACGAGCTTTTCAGTGCCGTTTTCAAAGATATAGCCAGTTGTATGTGGGGCATCATGGCTCAGAGCAATCGGTGTAATCTTCAGCGTTTCAATCACGAAAGGCTTCATTGCCTGCACATGCAGCGTCTCAATGTCCGGAATCTCCACAGGTGAATAGATCGTATGATCCGCAAAATGGCGGATCTGTGATACATGATCCGCATGATCATGTGTAATCAATACCGCATCAATCTCATCTGGATGTGCACCAACCTTTGCCAGGGCAGAAAACAAATATTTCTTTGTGGAGCCACAGTCAATCAAGATACAGGTTGTGCCATCCCGCACCAGACAGGCATTGCCTTTTGAACCACTTGCCAGTAAATCAATTCTCATATGCATACCCCGTACAGTCCAGATAGCCGTCGCATGGATTCTGCGCATTGTCCGGCTGCTGGACACTGATATAAAAGCTTAATGCTGGTGCAGTGGCATTGCCGCTGGTACCGATCTGACCGATCACTTCGCCGCGCTGTACGGTGCTGCCCGTAGGAAGAGAAGATGCCTCGTTGAGATGGCCATAGCAGGAATACAGACCATTGCCATGGTCAATCATGAGATAATGGCCATGATTCTGGTCATAGCCATTGGCTTCGACAATGCCGGCATCAGCAGCCCTGACATCGCCATAGCGGTTGTACACATTGATGATATCCAATGCTTCATGGCCGCTGTAGTCATCCCAGCCGCAGGCAATTGCCGCATTATCCACCGGCCAGATGAAATTGCCTGTGCCAAGTTTTCCTGCCTCTCCCGGCGCCACAGCTACGACCTCATCCACAGCCTGCCTGTCATCACGTTCTGAAACATAGCTGCCCTTGATCAGAACACCGTTGGTCCACGTCTCCTGATAGAGAACGCTGCGCTCACCGCTGACTCCTTCCTGCAGCACTTTCCGGCTTCCGGGTGCTACGGTTTCATCCTCTATATAATGCGTCGCAAAAGGAATCTCTTCCTTCACCAGCCGCGCCTTTGTCACATTCACAGTCAGGGCCGAAGTAAAATAGGTTATATTCAACTGCTGACCAGCCAGCAGAAACTGATGCACACTGGAAATCGTATCGGCATTGAGCATCATGACCTGACGGGCAGAAAGCCCTCCATTCTTTGCCCCAACGCCGGCAAGACTGTCTCCATCTTCTACCGTATAATACGCTTTTTCCAGGTCCGGTCCATATTCCAGCCAGTTCAATACCTCATCCGTGCTGGTCATGACTTCATCCACCGGTGCAGCAGCCTTGGCATAGGTGATCTTCTGACCAATGGCAATACCCGTTGTCTGTTCGCCTGGCTCACTGAGCGCGGGCAGAGTCTGCCCCCTTTCCAAGCGGTCCAGATCATCACTGCTGACAAACAATTCCAGAAAAGAATGCAGTGCCTGAAGGAACAGCTCTCTGTCAGTGACATAGATCTGGCCACTGATGCTATCATCACCGCTCATGGTAACCTTCACGGCACCGATTGAAAAAAGATGATTCTCCTTCAGATAGGAAAAGATATCCTCATCCGCATTGCGGTAGGAAAAGTAAGACTGCTCCCGCGTGAGATAGAGATCCTTTCCCAGAGACAAAGACGTATCCGGAAAAGATTCTGCATAACCATGCTCATATTCCTTTTGCAGAAAATGATCGAGCTTTTCCCGGGAAGAAAGAACACCGATCCGGGTGGCACCGTCATAGAGAACATACTGTGTGGATGGATGCAGATGAATGGCTGTGACAGACTGCGAAAAAAGACCGGTGGAAGCCAGATTCACATTTGCACCAATGGATGGAGACAGCAAAGAAGAGACCATCACAATGCCAATTGCTGCCAGCAGGCAGGCTGTCACAGACCAGAAGTGCTTCATTATTCTTCCGGCTCCGTCTGCCCGCTGATATTGAACAGGGCATTGGTATTCGCCTGGAAGGCAAGCATGATCTTCCTGGTAGCACCATTTCTGTGCTTGGCAATATTAATCTCCAGCTGCTCACTGTTATTCTTTTCCGCCTCTTCCTTGGCTGCCTCATTGTAATAAGAATCACGGTACAGCATCATGACCACATCGGCATCCTGCTCAATTGCACCGGATTCACGCAGGTCAGAAAGCATCGGGCGCTTGTTCTCACGCTGTTCAACCGTACGGCTCAACTGTGACAAAGCAATCACAGGCACCTGCAGTTCACGGGCAACATTCTTCAGACCGCGCGAAATATCAGAAACTTCCTGCTGCCTGTTTTCACCCGCATTGCGCCTGTCCCCGGTAATCAGCTGAATATAGTCAATCATAATCAGGGAAAGACCACCCTTGTGCTCTGCCTGCAGACGTCTTGCCTTAGATGCAATGTCCGCCACCTTGGTCATCGGATTGTCATCAATGTAAATATGTGCGCTGCGCAACTCACCTGCTGCCTCATTGACCCGGTTCCAGTCATCATCACTCAGCTGGCCGGTCTTGAGATTATCAGCCTTGATGCCGCTTTTGGCACTGAGCATACGCATGCCAAGGGACTCAGCCCCCATTTCCAGCGAAAACAGCGCCACTGCCGCATCCGGCTGGTACATTGCCACATTCATCGCCACATTCAGCGCCACCGCTGTTTTTCCCATGGAAGGACGCGCCGCAATGATGATCAGATCACCGCGCTGAAAGCCATGCAATGTATTATCCAATGCTTCAAACCCAGTCTTCATGCCAGTCACATTACTGTGAGCCTCTGCCATCTTGTGAATATTGGCCAGAACATCGTTCATAACCACCTGGGAAGACTTGAACTCACCTGCCCGGCGGTTGTGCGATACTTCCAGAATCTGCTTTTCTGCTGCATCCAGATAATCATCCACACTGGTCTGACCTTCCATGCCATCTTCGGCAATCCTGGCCGCCGTTTCAATCATGCGGCGCATCAGAGCCTTGTCTTTGATCAGATTGATGTAGTTCTTCGTGTTATAGCTGGTAACAGAGGCATCTACCAGCTGGGTCAGATACGCAATGCCGCCGCTTTTCTCCAGCACATTCTGATCTGAAAGACGTGTTGATACCGTTGCCAGATCAATCGGACTGCCTTCCTGATACAGCTGACTGGCCGCAATAAAAATATTCCGATTGGCTTCCAGGAAAAAATCATCCCCCGACAGTCCCTCTTCCATTGCCAGTCTGGCCGCATTGGGATAGACCATCATGGTGCCAAGCAGACTCGCTTCTGCTTCCGGCGCCGATGGCAGCACTTTTGCCATTATTGCTCACTCCCGAACAGATGGACATTGATCGTACCGATCACACCCCTGTAAAGCTCCACTCTGACCTTGGTTACGCCAAGCGAAGAAATCGGATATGTATCCAGGATCTTGTGCTTATCGATACTAATGCCCTGACGGCGCAGCTGCTCCACAATCTGCTTGGTAGAAACAGAGCCGAACACTCTGCCTTCCGTGCCGGCCTTTACCTGAAAGCGCAGCTCCATCTTTTCCAGCTTCTTGGCCGTCTCTTCAGCCTCAGCCTTCTTTGCTGCCTCCAGCTCAGCTTCCTTTTCCTTCTGTTCATGCAGCACTTCCATGCTGTGGGCCGTCTGCGGCACTGCAAGACCTCTTGCCATCAGAAAGTTTCTGGCATATCCATCGGCGACATCCACAATCTCGCCTCTTTTTCCGACTTTTTTAACATCCTGCTTAAGAATTACCTTCATCGTCACTTTCCTCCTCTTTCTGATATTCGCCCAGCGCCATTTCCAGCTCTTTTTCAAGTGCTGCAACTGAAGTATTCCTGCGCTGGACAGCAGCCGCGGTCATATGGCCGCCGCCATTCATCTTCTCCATGATCAGCTGTACATTGATCTTACCTGCACTGCGGGCCGAAATGCATGTCTGGCCATGGTCATCATCCGCCACCACAAAGGCAGCCTGTACACCCTGAATCTCCAGCAGAGAATCTGCTGCCTGGCTCATCAGAGAACGCGTCATTTTCTGGCTGTCATATGCGGCAATCAGAATCCCCGGTTCATACTGCTTTGCACAGGCAATCACACTGCTCTTCAGAGCAAACTCACTGTATGTGTCCTTCAGCCATTCATTGGACATCTGCGGATCAGCCCCATATTTGCGCAAAGCACTGGCTGCATCAAACGTTCTCGCCCCGGTGCGCACATGCCAGTGATCCGTATCAATCGTCATACCCGTTAACATAAACGTTGCATCCAGTTCAGACAGATCCGTCTTGGTAGATACATACGGAATCATCTCTGTCACCAGCTCACTGGCACTGGAAGCACCAGCCTCAATATACACAAGCACCGGTTTGACACCCATGTCCGTAGAACGCCGGTGATGATCAATGACCACAACCTTTTTTGCTGCTTCCTCTACCCTGGCACCATTGGACTGAGAAACGTTATGATGATCCGTCATGATGACCAGAGTGTCATTGCGCAATTGATTCAGTGCCTCTGATTCAGTCACAAAGCTGACTTCATCCTGCAATTCCTGCTTATGGGCAAGCATGGCTGCCCCAAGTTTTTCCTCAATCCCGCCGGTTTTGGCAATGATGCATACCGGTTTGCGCAGTGCCTGCACCATCCGGCTTAAGGCAAGCGCACTGCCCATGCAGTCAAAGTCCGCATTCTTGTGGCAGGCAATGATGACATTGGAAGAATTCATAATCAAACCGCGCAGGGTATTGCTCATAACGCGCACCCGCACACGGCTGCGCTTTTCGGCTGCCTCACTGGAGCCGCCGAAATAATGCACTTCACCGCCGCTGGACTGCACTGCCACCTGATCACCGCCTCTTGTCTGCGCCAGATCCATCAAAGTGGAAGTCATATTGTCCAGCTCCTCAAAATCACCCGTGCCACGGGCAAAAGCCATCGACAGCGTAATGGATACTTCCTGCTTCTGGGCAGCCTTGCGCACTTTTGCAAGGACGCTGAAATGATCACCCGCCACTTCCTGAAAGATCTTCTCATTCAGAACAAGCAGATAGCGGCTGTTGGTCACCCGCTTCATCAGAATGCCATGTGCCTGGCAGTATTCCATCAGTGGTGTTCGTACCGCTACATTGATGTTGGCTGCCTCCGCTTCATCCGCAAACTGAATACTTTCATCATAGTTGTCAAACGATGCCATGCCAATGACAACCTGTTCCTGCTCACAGCGCGTCTTGTACGCTGTAATCTCAGTGATATCACGGAAAAGCATGATCGGCGCATCCTCTTTGCGCCTGATCTCATAGACTCTTTGATCCAGAACAACCATACATGTATCCTGATCGCCGGACAGCAGATTGCCAACTTCCGGCACCCAGGCAGTAAGTCTGTCACCAACGCGGTCAATGCCGCGCTGCTGAAACAGATCGCTCATCCAGGTGATGCGATACTGATCATCATAAATGACAAGACCAATCCCACCGGTCAGGAACGCTTCCTGGGAACTGGAGCCCAGGATTGAGCGCACCCCGGATGACTGCTCTTCATAGATGTCTTCAAAGCTGTCAAACAGATAATAGACAAAGGCGCCCTCTGTGATCAGAATGATCAGAGCCCCTACAATATTCTGCTCTAACACAAAGGCAAGCAGCAGTAAGATGCCCAGCTGCACAGCCACTACGATGGCCATCAGCCGTTTCAGCCGTACCAGTTTCTCTCTCATGACTGATTCCTCCCCGCCAGCATGCTCTGATGCATATCCGTTGAAATATAGACAAAGCCAAACATAGCTCCCAGCATACTCATGATCATCACCAGCATAACAATCGGCAGCGCAATCCATTTAGAGATATGAGGATTGCGGGCTCTTGCCCAGACTGTCAGACCAATCACGGCAAACAGATCCAGATAGTAATAGCCCGCCAGGCCAAGGCCCATGCACACGGCCTGCACAGTTTCGCTTATGCCCGTACTGCGCATGGCATAGAAATAGGCAAGAACACCGACAAGCGCCACATAACCGGTCCATTTGGGCGGATAATAATCGCGCAGCGGTGTAGAAGGCGGCAGCGGATAATGCAGCCGCTTTAACATGATCCGGGAAAGCATGTGGGTCACAAATCCTTCCAGCATACCTGACAGCACAGCCGCCAATATAAAGAGTTCTCTAGCCAGGCTGTCCAAATTCATGATGTCATTGAAGGAAACACCCATCTGCGTGCCAACCTGATTGAATACATCTTTGATCTGGGCAAGCGAACCGGCCATATCATAGCCAAAGAAGGAGGCAAACACAACCATTGAAAGCGTATCTGCAATTGCACCAAGGGCCATGGTACGGATCAGCAGACGGCTGGCTCCCGTTCCGCGGTGAATTCCATCGCCATAGACCATGCCGATGAAGGACTCCGAAGCCATGTAAAACAATGCCTGCGGTGTGCCCAGCACGATGCACAGAATGCAGATCGCAGCCAATACCGCCCAGCTGTCTCTGATGCCATAGCGGGCGGCATAGAATACCATCGGCAATGGCAGCAGAAACACGGCGGTGCCTTCAAAGAAACCGCCGGTCCAGCGGTCAATGAGAATAAGTACGCCAAGGATCGCTGCCATCATGGCGCCGTCTGTCAGTTTTCTAACGTTATGATTCATATAAATTCAAATCCAGAAGCCAGGAAACACATCCCTCTGGCTGTCAGTTATTATAGCACGGCTGCTCACAGCCCTTATATCAATGCGCATTATGGCCACAATGCCGCCACAAGGATGGCCGGCAGAATGTTTGCCACCCGGATTTTGCTGTCAAAGACAAGGTTCACCCCCACACAGAAGATCAGTACTGAACCAACATAGGATATATGATCCAAAGCAGCGGTGGTGATCAGCGGCGCAATCAGCTTTGCCAGCAGAGTAACGCTGCCCTGCAGAATGACAACCGGAACAAACGAGAACAGACACCCTTTGCCAAGAGAAGCAGACATGACCATGACAATGATCAGATCCAGGACGGCCTTGGCAAACAGAATGGAATGATTGCCATCGATGCCATCCGCAATGGCACCGACAATGGCCATGGCACCGATGCACACCGTCAAAGAAGCACTGACAAACCCCTCAATGAAATGACTGTCACTGCCATTGCCCGTCTTTTTCTGCAGACAGACGCCAAACCGGTGCATCCAGCCATCCAGATCCAGCAGTTCTCCCACAACTGTCCCTATGGCCAGAGAACCGATCATCATCATGCTTCCCTGCGTATTAACAACACCATCCTTGATCGTAAGCATCTTGCTCATAGCGCCGCCGATGCCGATAAAAAGCACCGCTGTCCCATTGACTTTCAACAGCGTTTCCTGCATGCGCTCCGGTATCTTTTTGCCAAACACCATGCCAATGATGCCGCCGGCAATGATCGCCAGAGCATTGACCAAAATACCAAGTCCTGCCATATGCACTCTCCTTCTGCCAGAAAACAAAAAACCTTGATTTCTCAAGGCTTTTCAAATCATTAGTCCTCTACGTAAGGCAGCAGAGCCATCTGACGTGCACGCTTGATTGCAACAGCCAGCTGGCGCTGATACTTGGCGCGGGTTCCTGTTACACGGCGCGGTGTAATCTTGCCGTTGGAAGAGATGAATCTCTTCAGGAGCTCAACATCCTTGTAATCAATATACTTGATGTTATTCTTTGTGAAATAACATACCTTTCTGCGGCCCATTCTCTGCTTTCTGAATGCCATTATGCTTTCTCCTTTAGAATGGCAGATCATCACTGGAAATCACCAGTGAATCCCCGTTCTTGAAATCGTCACCGGAAGCAGAATCATTCTGCTTTGCCGGCTCATTGAAGGACGGCTGTGCGTTGTTGTTATAACTTCCATAAGACGGAGTACTGCTCTGCTGATAGGAACCGGCAGCCTCACGGCTCTTCCTGCTCTCCAGCAGCTGCACATTGTCACAGACAACCTCGGTCACATAGACCTTTTTGCCATCCTTGTCATCATAGTTTCTGGTCTGAATGCGGCCTTCTACGCCAACCAGATTTCCCTTTCTGGCATAAGAACCAAGGAAATCGGCACTTTGACGCCAGGCAACACATGGCACAAAATCCGCGCTCTGCTGACCATTGCTGTCACGCGACATCCGACGGTCAACCGCTACCGTAAACTGTGCAACAGAAAGACCGGAATTCGTCTTGCGGACCTCAACATCCTTGGTCAGCCTGCCAACCAGAACCACTCTGTTAATCATTATCTGGCCTCCGCGGCAATGTCGCGTGTGATCAGGTAACGAACGACATTCGGGTTAATGCGCATCAGACGGTCAAATTCTTTCACGCAGGCATTGTCAGCTTCAAAAGCGGAAACGACATAGTAACCCTTTGTCATATCATCAATACGGTATGCGAAATCGCGCATGCCCCATTCATCTGTCTTGACGACCTTGCCGCCCTGATTGGTAATGATCTTATTCAGATCACTGATCAGTGCAGATCTCTTGTCTTCCTCTACAGATGCATTGATGATGTACATGACTTCATACTTTTTCATTGTGTACACCTCCTTCTGGACTAAACGGCCATTTCTGGCAAGGAGCGGAAAACCCACTCGCCGGAATATATTACCATTTGCAGGCAGGCATGTCCACTGTTTTTTCAGGAGATCTGAATGCGGTCATCGCCCTCTTCTTCAAACTCCATGGCAATGCCGTCCACCTTGTACTTCTTCAAAAGGAAACATGTCACGGTGGACTGTACACCATCAATCGGCGCCAGTCTCTGACCGACAAACTCTGCCACCTGGCGCATTGTACGGTTGGTCACCATGACCAGAAATTCACTCTTGCCCGAGACAAGATAAAGATCTGTTACTTCCGGCAGCCGGGCAATCTTCTCAGCAATACGGTCATATCCGCGTCCCCGTTCCGGCTTTGCCGCAACCTCAATGATCGCTTCCGTATGTTCCTCATCGGTTTTATCCCAGTTGATGACCGTATGATAGCCACAGATCACCTTTTCATTCTCAAGACGTGCCTTTTCATTGGCAACATCCTCAGGCTTTTCATTGAGAATATCTGCCAGATCCGTGACGGAAGCAGCCGGATCATTCTCCAGGCAGTGCAGCAGCTGTAATGTATCCATTAGTTTGTCCTCTCTTTCCTGTGATCATCCAAAAAGCATGCAATACGCTTCATTGCCTCCTGCAGGTGGCGCAGACTGTAGGCATACGAAATACGTGCATATCCCTCACCGCATGAGCCAAAGGCAGTGCCCGGAATAATGGCCACCTTCTGCTCCTTCAGCAGTTTTTCGCAGAATTCTTCTGAGCACATGCCCGAAGAAGAAATATCCGGGAATACATAGAATGCGCCTTCCGGCTCAAACGTCTTCAGACCCATCTCATTCAGCTTGCGCACACAGTACTGACGGCGCCGGTCATATTCATTATGCATCGCCTGCACTTCATCATCACAGTCAAACAAGGCTGTCAGAGCCGCATTCTGCGATGTTGTCGGCGCACACATAATGCATGACTGATGAATCTTTGTCATCACACTGATCAAAGGCTTCGGCCCACAGGCATAACCAAGCCGCCAGCCCGTCATACTCCATGTCTTGGAAAAACCGTTGACATAGATCGTTCTTTCCTGCATTCCCGGAATATGTGCAATCGATTCATGCTTTGTCCCATAGGTCAGTTCTGAGTAAATCTCATCGGCGAGCACAATCACATCGGTATCCTTCAGCACATCCGCAATCGCCACCAGATCTTCATGCCTTAATACTGCACCGGTTGGATTATTTGGATAGGACAGCACCAGTAATCTTGTACGCGGGGTCAGAGCATCCCTGATCTGCTGCGCACTTACCCGGAAAGAATTCTCTACCGTTGTCTGAATATGCACCGGTACCCCGCCAGTCAGCGTAGTGATCGGCTCATAGGAAACATAGCACGGTTCCGGAATGATCACCTCATCCCCCGGTGCCACCAGGGCCCGGATTGCCAGATCGATGGCCTCTGATCCTCCTACCGTAACCAGGAAATCCTCAGGGGGATAATGCAGATCATAATGCCGGGCAAGCCAGCTGCTCAGCCCCTCCCGCAGCTCCTTCAGACCGGCATTGGACGTGTACTTGGTATGACCTGCCTCCAGAGAATCAATGGCAGCTGCCCGGATATTCCATGGCGTCTGAAAATCAGGCTCACCGACGCCAAGCGACATACAGTCCGGCATATCAGCAGCCAGATCAAAGAATCTGCGAATCCCACTCGGCCGCATATTCTTTGCCCGGTCGCAGATAATCTTATCGTAATCCATCCTTACTCATCACTCCTCTGCTTTTATCTCAAACAGCATATCACGAAGTTCTGCTGCCCGCTCAAAATCAAGCGATCTGGCAGCCTCCTTCATCTCTTTCTCCAGATCCGCAATCATCGTCTTGCGGTCCTTTTTGTTCACCTTGGCATGATGTGACAGATACTTCGCTGCCATCTCCTTAGTCTCCACGCCGCGGATTGCCTCACTGACAGGCTTTCTGACCGTATGGGGCACAATGCCATGTTCCCGGTTGTAGGCTTCCTGAATCGAGCGGCGCCGGTTTGTCTCACTGATTGCCTCTGACATTGACTCTGTCACCGTATCAGCATACATGATCACTTCGCCATTCTCATTTCTGGCAGCCCGGCCAATCGTCTGAATCAGCGACCGTTTGGAACGCAGGAATCCTTCCTTGTCCGCATCCAGAATGCACACCAGCGAAACCTCCGGAATATCAAGACCTTCACGCAGAAGGTTAATCCCGACAATCACATCAATCTTGCCAAGCCGCAATTGCCGGATCGTCTCGGTACGCTCCAGAGTCTTGGTTTCATGATGCAGATAAGATACCTTGTAATTTCTCTCTTTGAGATAAGACGTCAGGTCCTCCGCCATGCGCACCGTCAGCGTTGTAATCAATACACGCTCATTGCGCTGGATGCGCTTATCCAGCTCCAGGCAGATATCATCCACCTGGCCATGGGTCGGCCGTACACTGATCTTAGGATCCAGCAGACCAGTCGGCCGGATAATCTGCTCAACAACCTGATTGTCTGTCTCCGCCAGCTCATAATCACCCGGTGTTGCCGAGCAGTAAATGACCTGGGGGCGGATCTTTTCAAACTCATCAAAGCGCATCGGCCTGTTTTCCAGGGCACTTGGCAGCCGGAATCCATACTCCACAAGCGTTTCCTTGCGCTGACGGTCACCATTGTACATACCACGGATCTGCGGCAGAGACACATGGCTTTCATCCACAAACATCATATAGTCATCCGGGAAGTAATCAAACAGATTCCATGGCCGCTGGCCGGGCTTCCTGCCATCAATATGCATCGAATAGTTCTCGATACCCGAGCAGTAGCCATTCTCCCGCAGCGCTTCCAGATCAAACCGGGTGCGCTGCTCCAGACGCTCCTTCTCCAGCATCTTGCCCTTGTCATCAAAATATTTCAGCCGGTCTTCCAGCTCTGCCTCAATCTCATCACAGGCCCGCAGCATCTGGCTCTTGGAGCGGGCATAGCCGCTTGCCGGGAAGATATTATAGAAAGAATAGGCTTTCTGAATATGTCCGGTCAGGGGATCAATCTCCGTGATGCGGTCAATCTCATCCCCGAACATTTCAATACGGATGCAGAACTGATCCGTCCATGACGGGGTCAGATCGATCGTATCTCCGCGCACCCGCATGGTTCCGCGGGAGGGCTCCACGTCATTGCGGGTATACTGCAGCTCCACAAGTTTGCGGAGCAGAGCATCACGCGGCCAGGATTCTCCTGTCCGGATCGTCATAAACATATCCTTGTACTGCTTTGGATCAGAGGCAGCATAAATGCAGGCAACCGAAGCAACTACAATCGTGTCATGCCTCTCCAGCAATGAATTCAGGGCTGATTCACGGAACATGTCCAGCTCATCATTGACCGAAGCCGTCTTTTCAATATACATATCCGTCTTTGGCATGTACGCCTCAGGCTGATAATAATCAAAATTTGAGACAAAGAATTCCACCCGGTTATGGGGAAACAGTTCCTTGAACTCACCATACAGCTGACCAGCCAGCGTCTTGTTATGGGAAAACACAAGAGTAGGACGGTCCATCCGTTCAATGATATTGGCCATCGTAAAGGTCTTGCCGGTCCCGGTGGCACCTTCCAGCACCTGTTCCTGTTTTCCTTCCTTCAGGCCTTTGCAAAGGGCATCAATGGCTTCGGGCTGATCACCAGTCGGCTTGAATGGCGACACAAGTTCAAAATGATGTGAATTATTCATGCAGCGCCTCCTTTGCGGCAGCCAGCTGACTGTCATGGGCAGTACTGGTTGCCCAGTCATAGGTCACCTCAGCCAGCGCATTCATATAGCCTGTATAATCAATCACATCACTTTGCTGCATACCATGATCATTTTCAAAGGCATGCCATGCATCCAGCGTATCCTGCGAGAAATAGCCATCTGTTCTGCCCGGATCATAGCCAAAGTACTTCAGCACTGTCTGGACAGCCTTCACAACATCCGAAACAGAATCCACCCCATAGCTGTCACCATCGTTCATGGATGGATACGTCATGGTCAGTGCCTCATCCAGATCCACATCCTGATCCGGTGTAATGCCGATGCCGTTGATCCAGGTGCCATCGGGAGACAGCCACCGGCTGTTGGTATACTTCAGGGCAGAACCATCCTGGAATTCGGTTGTTGTCTGCACCGTGCCCTTGCCATAGGTTGTCTTGCCGATAACTGTCACATCATCCCGGTTCTGCTTCAGGGCCAGCGTGCATACTTCCGCCGCGGATGCCGTGCCGCTGTCGACCAGAATCACAATATGATGAATCTGCTCATACTTTCCTTTGTCAGCCGTAATGGAAGTCGAAGTGCCATCGGTGAATTCCTGCTTCATGATGACATCACCTTCATTCAGGAAGAGTGATGCCAGTGCCTGTACAGAGTTCAGATAGCCGCCGCCATTGCCGCGCAGATCCAGAATCATCGAGACACTGTCTTGATCTCCAATTAAAGAATCCAGGTCATTCTTAACATCCTGGGCGGTAGAATCCCCAAACTGATACAGCTGCAGGTACAGCATATGGTCATCAAGCATTCTGGCATAGGCGGTTGCCGAAACAGCCCCGCGGGTGATCGTAATATCCTGACTCTGTCCATCCCGGACAATGCCAAGCACAACCTGGGTGCCTTCTTCTCCCTGAATTGCTTCCTTGATGGCGGAACTGTCAGCGCCAGTCATGCTTTTGCCATCGACCGCAGCGATGATATCCCCTGCCTGTAAACCAGCCTGCTCCGCCGGGGAGCCATTGAATACCTTTGTAACCATAGCCCGGGAAGAATACATGATGAACTGGGCACCAATGCCGACATAATTGCGGTTGATCGACTGCACAAAGTCAGCCTCTTCTTCCTTCGACATATACTCCGTATGGGTATCCTCATCATTGTCAGTCATGCCCCTGATCGCCTGATCAGTCAGGCGATCATCCAGATCTGAAATATCCCTGCTAAAATACCAGGAATTCTCCATGATATCCCGCACTTCATCCACCTTGTTCTCAGAAGAAAGACCAAAAGCACTCTGAATCATATAACGCAGGCTCACGGTCTTTGGCAGCGGCAGCAAAGAACCGCCAAACCAGCCGCCCGCAAGAAACGCCACGCTCAGAACAATACAGAGCTTTTTCAGCTTCTTTGTCTTCTTCTTTTCCTTCTTTAATGCAGCTTCATCCGGCCACAGATGCCGTTTCAGCGGGATTGTCACAACCAGATCATCCTGGTCACCCCCGCCGCCTTCTGCCGGCGTATTTTCCGCCTGCTTTTTCTGTATATCCCTGTTATCCTGATTTTCACTCATGCAATTACCTCAATATCCGAAAAAACCCGGATGCACCGGGTCTTATCGTTTCCATTTCAGATAGCGCGTCACGGACAGATAGGAGCCGATCAGACCAACCAGTATGCCAATGACAAGCAGTACCACAGACAGATACAGTGTAAATGGCATCGGCGGAACCAGATGGAACATATTCGAAATCAGATAGCCGCCGGTCAGCTTCCAGGCATAGCGGTATCCCCAAATTGTCAGGGCAATCGGAATCAGAGCACCAATAGCACCAATAATGATACCCTCAACCACAAACGGAGAACGGATGAAGCGGTTGGTCGCACCAACATTGCGCTCAATCGTAATCTCATCCTGACGGGCATAGATGGTCAGCTTGATCGTATTCTGAATCAGGAAGATCGCCAGCACGGTCAGAGCCACAACCAGAATTGTACCGCCCTTGCGGACTGTATTCATGGCCGCAACCATATTCATGGTAGAAGAGCCGCCATAGTTGACACTGGCAACCCCATCCATCGCTTTGATCCTGTCAGCAATGGAAGCAATATCATCACCATCCATCACTTCCACATAGAAGGCATCATGCATCGGATTGTCCTGTACAAGTGATTCCACTGCCTTCTTTGTCTCTTCATCATCAAACTGATCAATATAGTACTGCAGCTCTTCATCCTTGGATGAAAAACGCACACTCTTGATGCCATCCAGCGACTGAATCTGTGCCTTCAGAGCATCCTCATCTGCCTGGGATTCATGGTCCCAGTCAATCATGACTGAGATTTCCATCCCCTGTTCCACATTGGTCGTAAACTGACGCACATTGACCATGAACAGCATAAACAAAGAAATAATAATCAGGGTAATAGTAACAGCAATGGAGCTGGACAGCGCCATTGCCCAGTGTCTGCCAACACCGCGGACACCTTCTTTAATCGGTCTACTGATCATGCTGGACATAGCCTCCTTCCGCAAGATCGGCCACAATATGGCCATGCTCCAGAACAACCGTACGTCTTCTGTACTTGTTGACGATTGTCAGATCATGCGTCACCATCATCACTGTCGTGCCATATTCATCATGAATCTTCTCAAGCAGCTCCATGATCTCCTCACTCTTGGCCGGATCCAGGTTGCCGGTCGGCTCATCCGCAATCAGCACCTTCGGCCGGTTGGCAATCGCACGGGCAATGGCCACACGCTGCTGCTGACCGCCGGAAAGCTCGCGCGGAAAAGCATTTGCCTTCTCACTCAGTCCAACAACTTCCAGCACCTCTGCCACTCTCTTTTTAATCATCTTCTTTTTCAGATTGATGACCTCAAGGGCATAGGCCACATTCTCTGCCACTGTTTTCTGCGGCAAAAGCTTATAGTCCTGGAAAACAACACCGATATTGCGGCGGTAAATCGGCACCTGACGGTTCTTCAGATGGCCGACATCAATGCCGACAACCTTGACTGTACCCTTGGTAGGCACAATCTCGCCATCCAGAATACGGATCAATGTAGATTTTCCTGAACCGGTCGGGCCAATAACATAGATAAACTCTCCCTGGGCAATGGAAAGATTGATATCATACAGAGCATTGGTCCCGGTTTTATATCTTTTATATACATGTGAACACTCAATCATAGCAACCTCCGGTAATGCTAAGGTATTCTACCATAACAGCTACATTCTGGCGGAAGGAGATGGGAATGTAAAGCCTTCTCCGTGCATATCACTCGCATCTGTCGTAATGATAAAGGCACGCTTGTCCACCTCATGCACAATCTGCAGCAGACGGCTGTACTGCCGCTGCGACACAACACACAGCAGCACCGGCCTCTGTCTGCCGGAATAACCGCCCTGAGCCTGCAGAATTGTCGCCCCGCGTTCCAGCTCATTGCGGATGCGCTCATTGACCGTCTCCCACTGATCCGAAATAATCTGTACGCTCTTGGAACTATTCTGGCCGGCATAGAGAACCCGGTTAATGGCAAATGAGGATGCAAATACGGACAGCAGTCCGATCAGAGCTGCTGACAGATCATAGGCAATCACGCCCAGCAGCACCGTACAGCCATCCAGAATCATTGCCATCGTACCGATCTTCTGATGGAACACCTTGGCCAGGATCATGGTTGGAATATCCACACCGCCGGTGGAAGCACCGGTGCTCATGACAATACCGACGCCAATCCCGCCTAACAGACCTGCATACAATGAGGCAACTGCCGGGGAGATATCCAGCGGCACAGCAAAGTGGGCCAGAACCGTTGTAAAAACCGGATAGCTGATCGATGAAAGCACCGAATCCAGAATGAATTTTCTGCCCAGCGTGAAGCGGCCCAATACCAGAAACGCTACTGTCAGGATATTGGCAAACAATGTTTCATTAAAATGGAAGAATGGTTCCAGGGCAACGGCAATGCCTGCCACACCGCCGGAAAGAATGCTGAAAGGAAGAATAAACTCCTCCACCGATAGAGCAAGCAGAAATGTACCCAGAAGAATTCTGAAAATTTCATTGATCTTTTTTGCCATGGATCCAATTATAGCATGATGGGAAGGACTCTGATATCATGGCAGAGATGAAAACACAAACTAAAAACAACAAATGGATGTGGATCATCGTTGCCATCTATCTGTTTCTGATATGGCACAACTCCATGGAAACCGGTACCGCTTCCGGCTCTTTGTCCAGATCCATCACCCTGGCCATCCTGCCCTGGGTAGAAAAGACAGGCTTCACTGTTCCCTTTGACACCCTGCATTTCTATGTACGCAAACTCGCCCATTTCTCAGAATACTTTGTACTTGCCCTGCTTGTGTATCCCGCCGGCAGGTTCAATCACAAAAGCTGGCCAAAGTGGGTACTCTGGCCAGCTTCCAGCATCATAGACGAATCCATCCAGCACTTTGTCCCGGGCCGTTATGGCTCCATACGGGATGTGTGCATCGATATGACCGGTTATATCACCGGCATCTTCATTGCATATCTTGTCCGACTGATGATCAATGATCTTAAGAACGGCTGATATCCGCCGTAATGCCATCCGTAATCCGGATCAGATCTGACGGGGCAATCTCCACCTGTGTACCAATCCTGCCGCCTGATACAAGCACCGTATCAAACAGCACAATCGTCTCATCATAGACGGTTGTGTATTTTTTCTTCATGCCGATGGGCGAACAGCCGCCACGGATATAACCCGTTGTCTTCAGCAGATCCCTGACATGGATCATCTCTACGCTTTTCACGCCGACACTGCGCGCACACGACTTCAGATCCAGCTCATTCTCCACCGGCACCACAAAAACATAAAAGTTTTTATCATTGCCCTGGGTCACCAGTGTCTTGAAAACCTGCTCAGGATCCTCGCCGCACTTTCTGGCAACAGCAAGACCATCAATCTGACCGTCAGATGTATCATACGTATGCAGAACATAGTTCACATGGGCGCTGTCCAGCATCCGCATTGCATTTGTTTTCGCTTCCTTTGCCATCCTTCTGCCTCCCGGTACAACATTGTACACGCTTATGACAAAAGAATCCGGTCATTATCCAGATCTTCACCGGCATCCTGATGAAACTTGGCAAGCAGATCCTCTACCGACAGATCAGTCTTATCCTGAATATCCGATACAATACGTCCGTCCTTCATCATCAGAATCCGATTGCCACTCGTCAGCGCCTGATGCATGTTATGCGTCACCATCAGGCACGTCGTCCCATTCTTCTTCACAATTGCCTCCGTCAGTGCCATGACTTTCTCGGCAGCAGCAGGATCCAGAGCAGCCGTATGCTCATCCAGCAGCAGCAGCTTAGGCGGAACAATTGTCGCCATCAGCAGGGTCAGCGCCTGCCTCTGTCCGCCCGACAATGTGCCTACCGGCACATCCATCCGATCCTCCAGACCCATATCCAGCTTTTTCAAAGCATCGCGAAAACGCTCCCTGTCCGCTCTGGAAATGCGGGATAACGGATTGGTATGCGTGCCCGCCCGCAGATAGGCGAGCGCCAGATTCTCCTCAATGGTCATATGCGGCGCTGTTCCCTTCAAAGGATCCTGAAACAGCCTGCCAATATATTTTGCCCGCTTGTACTCCGGCACATAGGCAATATTCTTCCCATCCAGCACAATCTTTCCCGAATCAATCCGGTACGTTCCGGAAATAGCCTGAAACAGAGTCGATTTGCCGGCACCATTGGATCCAAGCACCGTCACAAAGTCGCCGTCATTGATCTTCAGGCTGACATCCACAAGTGCCTTCTTCTCATTCACCGTTCCCGGTGCAAACGTCTTACTGACATGTTCAATCTCAAGCATCACTCATCCCTCCCGGTGCGCTCTGGTGCGATAGGCAAGCGCTTCTTTCATTGCCGGAGCACCGATCGCAATGGCTACGATGATCGCTGTCATCAGTTTCAGCGATTCCACCGGAATCAGACCAGTGCGCAGAATTACCGCATAAATAAAGCGATAAATGATATTGCCGACAAGTACGGCAATGATATTCCTGGTCAGCGACTTCTGACCATGGATCACCGTTTCGCCAATGATCAGGCACGCCAGGCCAATCACAACAATGCTGTTGCCGGAATTGATATCCGCAGCCCGCTGAAACTGCCCGGCCAGAGCTCCGGAAAGCCCGGTCATCATGTTGGATATCACCAGGCCGACCGTAATGGTATAGCGGCTGTCAATGGAAGATGCAGCTACCATATCCCTGTTGTCACCGGTGGCACGGATGGACAGACCAAGCCGGGTAGAAAGAAACAGCCGCATCAGCACCATGCACAGGCCGACAATGACAGCAGACAGCACCAGCGGATACCATGAACCACCGATGCCTGTCTTCTTGAATAAGGAGAAGATCGTCTCCTTCTTAAGAAGAGAGATATTGGAACTCCAGCCCATTGCCATCAGATTGATGGTATACAGACCAGTGTTGGTAATAATGCCAGCCAGAATGTCCGGCACTCCCATGCGGGTATGCAGAAAGGCCGTCACAAAGCCGGCACATCCTCCGGCCAGCATGCCCATGACAACACCGATGCAGGGATGTCCCTTGGCAGCAAACGATACCGATACCGCCGCGCCAAGGACAAAGCAGCCATCGGTGGTCAGATCGGCAATGTTCAAAATCCGGAAACTTAAGAACAGTGCCAGTGAAACAAGCGCATAGATCGTGCCCAGCTCCAGCGCCGTCTGTGCAATGTATACCATTCATCCACCTTCTTTACACACATAAGCTCCTGCCGCAGCAGGAGCATGCAATCATTCAATTGTACTGCACTTTCCGAAAGACATTTATTCCTCTGTCGTGCTTACTTCCGTCACATCACCGAACTGACTGAAGGAACTGTCATTAAAGCCGCCCTTTTCAGCCGTCTCAGAGTTCACTGTTACTACCGTTCCCTTAATTACATAGTAGTTGTCAGTCTTCTGCGCACCATCAATCGTATCATCGCCAAGAGAATCAAAGCCCTGGCTCATAACCTGGTAGGCAAGATCCGCAGTCTTTTTGCCAAGTTCTGTATAGTTGACTCCACAGGTAGCGAAGGCACCGTTTCTGACAAAGGAATCAGCACCGGCATAGTGAGGAATCTTCGCTTCTGCAAGCGTATCCGCAATAGAGAGTTCCGCACTTGCGACCACATTATCGGTTGGTGTAAATACCGCATCCACCTTCTGGGAAACAAGATTGGAAACTGCCGTCTGGATCTCATCCGTTGTATTTCCGGTTGCCTCAACATAAGAGATGCCCTTCTTGTCAAGATATGCCTTGGCTTCCGCAATCGGCTTCTGGCTGTTTGTCTCACTAGTCGAATACAGCAGGCCTACCGTTTTGACATCCGGATTCTGAGCAAGCATCATATCCAGAATACGCTCCGTATCCAGTGCATCACTCGTTCCGGTCACATTGTCAAAACCGGTCAGATCGGCACTTTCCGGATCAGAGATTGCCGCAAAGACAACCGGAGTGCCGGAATCCTGGGCAGCCGCCGCCATGGTCTGGGCAGCCAGCGTTGCAATCGGAATGATGCAGTCAACATGATCATTAACAACCTGTGAGCCAATCGTTGTCAGCTGCGACTGGTCATTCTGACCGTCATACACATCCCCGTATTCAATCGTGACGCCTTCCTTTTCCGCAATCGCATCCAGCTCTGCGGTAATCGCATTGGCAATCTCATCCAGAGACGCATGCTGCAGCTGCTTGACAACCGCAACCTTATAAACCTTACCCGAAGAAGTACCCGCTGCAGAAGCTGAAGCAGATGCTGTGCCGGATGCACCGCATCCTGCCAGAGAAGCCGCCAGAACGGCACTGAGAACCATTGAGCCAAACTTTTTCATGTGATTTTTCCTCCTCTTTCTTCTCTGCATTTCCGGATACCTGTAAAAACAAAAACGTCCGTCCAATGAAGGACAGACGTTATCATCTGCGGTACCACCTTACCTGACTATTTCCTGATGAAATAATCCACTCTTTACGAAAATGCAATCACATTTCCTGTCCTGTAACGCTGACACTGCGTACTGAGTACTCGCACAAGCTTTCATCAGTCCCTCATGGGTCCATTTGCATACCGCTGACATCGCCGGTTTCCATCCTCCCGGCTCTCTCTTGACCGCTGTGTATGTTTGATCTCCCAATCACTGGTTTGTGATTTCAGTTTACTGCAGATCCAGTCATTGTCAACACAAAATGTAAAACTTTTATTTCTGTGAAACAATTTACATTATTTTTCCTTTGCCCGGCATTGATTGAATTTTACGCCTGTCACTTCTACAATAAATGCTATGAGTACAAACACACTGAACACAAAGATCATCAGTCTGATCCTGGAAGCCGGGGTTGCCATGGAAAGCCGTCACCTCACCATTGAAACATGGGGCAACATTTCCATGCGTGATCCGGAAACAGGTCTGCTGTACATCACTCCCTCCGGCATGCCCTACAACAAACTGGTGCCGGAAGATATCGTCGCCTTGAACCCGGACGGATCCGTATACAAAGGACGCCGGGTGCCGTCTGTCGAAGCCGGCCTGCATGCAAAGATCTATGCTGCACGCAAAGATATCAATGCCATCCTGCATACCCATCCGGTCAGTTCCACCGTCTTTGGCGTCCTGCACATGTCCATCCCGGTTGTGACCGATGAGCTTGCCCAGGCAGTCGGTCAGGAAGTCAGATGTGCAGACTACGCCCTGCCCGGTTCTGTAGAACTGGCTGACAACTGCGTAAAGGCCCTGGGCAATGGACAGGCAGTACTGCTGGCCAATCACGGCGCCGTTTGTGTAGGAAAGGATCTGAAAGAATGCTTCAAAGTAGCAGAGGTACTGGAAACAAGCGCTGAAATCTATTACAAAGCACTGACGATCGGCAAGCCATGCATCATTCCCAAAGACAAAGTGGAATGGATGCGTGATTTTGCCGTAAACAAATACGGAAAACAGAACAGAGAGGAATAATATGCAAGAAAGACTGAATGTCGTCCGTCTGTCCGAAGATGAAAAGAGTGTTGTCATTCTGGACCAGACGAAGCTGCCAAATCATGAGGAATATCTGAATCTGGAAGATGCGGAAAGCATGTGGAATGCCATCAAACTGCTGCAGGTAAGAGGTGCCCCCGCCATTGGCGTATTTGCCGGCTATGCCCTTGCTGTACTGGCCGGACAGATCGCCGATCTGCCCCGTAAAGAGTTTCTGGAAATGCTGCAGAAACAGGCGGATTATCTCAACTCTTCACGGCCGACTGCCGTCAACCTGTCCTGGGCACTGAAAAGACAGATGGAAAAAGCAGAAAAATGCAAAGAGAACGACTGTCATGAAATTGCCCGCACCCTGATCAGAGAGGCTAAGCGGATCGACGAAGAAAATCTTGAAATGAACAGAAAGATTGCTGAATACGGCGTCACTCTGATCAAGGATGGTGATGGCATTCTGACCCACTGCAATGCCGGATACCTGGCCTGCCTTGGCTATGGCACCGCCACCGCGCCAATGTACATGGCCCAGGAAAAAGGCATGCATATCCATGTGTATTCCGATGAAACAAGACCGCTGCTGCAGGGAGCCAGACTGACATCCTTCGAACTGGCAAAGAGTGGTGTGCCTGTCACCTCTATCTGTGACAACATGGCTTCCCTGGTCATGAAAGAAGGCAAGATTCAGGCCGTCATGGTCGGCTGTGACCGCATTGCTGCCAACGGCGACTTTGCCAACAAGATCGGCACATCCGGTGTTGCCATTCTGGCAAAGTATTACCACATCCCGTTCTATACCCTCGGCCCTTCCAGCACAATTGACTTCAGCACAAAGACCGGCAGTGACATTCATATCGAGCAGAGAGACCCGGATGAAATCCGTTCCATGTGGTACAAAGAGCCAATGATCCTCAGGGAAGTTGACTGCTACAACCCGTCCTTTGATGTGACCGATCACAGCTTATTAACAGCCATTGTTACCGAGCGGGGCATTGTCTATCCCCCGTTTGAAGAGAATCTGAAGAAACTGTTCCAGAAATAAAAGGAGAAGAAAATGGAAAACAAAGAATCGATTTCCGCAAGTATTGTTCAGAAGGCAGAAATTGCCAAAGTTGTGTTGATGCCGGGTGATCCGCTGCGCGCCAAGGCAGTTGCCGACAAGTACATGTCCGATGTCGTTCTGTTCAATGACACCCGGAACATGCTGGGCTTCACCGGCACCTACAAAGGAAAGCGCATTTCCGTCATGGGACACGGCATGGGCGTGCCTTCCATCGGCATCTATACCCAGGAACTCTACAGCCAGTTCGGTGTGGAAGCCATCATCCGCATCGGCTCTGCCGGCGGTCTGGATATGTCCGTCAATGCCCGCGATGTTGTTATTGCTGAGGCTGCTTCCACCAATTCCAACTACGGAAACGCCTATGGCATTCCCGGTCAGCTGGCCGCCTGCGCCGACTTTGACATGCTGGAAAAAGCCGTCAATGTCGCCAGAGAAAAGAAGGTCAATGCCAGAGTCGGCAAAGTCTATACATCCGACTTCTTCTATTACCCCCAGAAAGGCCTGAATGAAAAGCTCAGAGACTTCGGCCACCTGTGTGTGGAAATGGAAACAGCCGGCCTGTACTGGACCGCATGTGCCAACCACAAGAAAGCACTTTCCATCCTGTCGATCTCTGACCATCTGTTCAAGCCGGTTGCCCTCACCGCTGAAGAAAGACAGAACAGCTTCACCGACATGATGGAAATTGCCCTGGATACAGCCGTAGCCTTCGCCGACTGACAGGCGCAACAATATCAAGCAGAAAAAGTACCAGAATGCCCGCCTCTGTGGCGGGATTTTCTGTTTTCGGGAATACTTCCCTTCATAGATTCCAGAACATAAGTTTCGCCACCTTCAATGGTTCCTGTCATCAGTTCCTTTTCTTTCCCGAAAATCTCTTCCAGAAGGCTGAGAAACGTATAACGATTGTTGAAGACGCACTGAACAGAGACATCAAGCCGTTCTGCATTCTTTCTGATGGGTACCATATCCAGTGTTTCCATGCAGATCTGCACAAATACATCTCTTTCCATTTTCAGATTGGAAGTGATTGTATGCGAATCATCAGTAAGCTTATGTTTGCATTTGCTGCAGCACCATCTGCGCTTTTTGTCATGAATGCCGCAGCGATAAAATCTGACGTGTTCTGCACCACACACAGGGCAAACCTCAGGCACGCATGCGTTCAGATTATCATTCATCTGGATCATGTCCATGACTGTTTTACGGATTGTCTCTTTCTGGCTGTCAGTTCATTTTGGCAAATTCTTTTAGCACTTCACGCAGTCTCATATTGATCAACACGATCACTGAAGCTGCTATACATGTTCTTATACAGCTGCCCAATTGGGTAAATTACAATTATGTTATATGTACAAATATAATGACAGGCTTTTTTTGATAGCTTTTTTCACTATATTGTTAATAGAAATCATATTAAAAGGAGGATCCAATATGCTTCTATATTATCCTGCCAGGTATAAAAATGGAGACTAAGTGTTTCAGAAAGTCAGCTTTTATAAAACACGATTATCAAACACGATTATTTTATTTGACATACCATGAAAAAGAAAAAATTACTCTGGGTAATCATTCTGATCATCCTGTTTACACTGGCTCTGATCGTCAATATGCATGCCGTCAATGAGACATTCAAAGATATTCTGGTTTATACACTGGGACCGGCATCCCTCATTCTCATGCTCTGGTATGCACGCATTGACAAAGAAAGCATGCTGGCAGAGGAGAAAGCGGAGCGCATCATACAGATTGCATATTCCTGCAGTATGTTCCTTTTGATCCTGCTGGCTGCGTCTTATTATTCATAACTTTCCGACTTCCATTTTATTTCTGTAAAGGCATGCGATCCGCAGATCAGGCAGATTGTCTGATCTGCTTTTTCATGTCCTCAGCATAAAATCTATCATCACGATCGGGTTCAGCAGATATCCCTGATCATCGGATGATCTTTGTTCCCGGTGTCAAACACACGGATTTCGCAATTATGCGGCTTAGGCCGCCACATGATGCCTTTGGGGCTGTGCCTGAGATAGCCGCATAATGTACGCATAATGCCGCCATGGCAGACAACCAGCACATTGTCATAATCTTTCTTTTCCAAATCCTGCAGGAAGGAGGAACTGCGGGCAATCATAGAGGAAAGCGGCTCTACAGTTGCAGGCGATGGCAGAAATTCCGGCAGAAGCCAGTAGAATGTCATCTTTGGTCCAAGCAGCTCATACCGGTGCAGTTCATATCTGCCAAAATCCACCTCAATCAGGCGTTCATCCACAATGATTTCATCCTCCGGAACATTGCCAATAATACTGGCCGTCTTTTTCGCTCTCTGCAAAGGACTGGCATAAACGGCATCAAAATGCATATCGCCAATCTTTGCCCTCGCCTCTTCGGCCTGCTGGATGCCTCTTTCATTCAGCGGCGCATCCGTTCTGCCCTGCATCAGATGTTTTTTATTAAAGTCTGTCTGACCATGTCGTGTAATCCAGATCTTCATATCTCCTTCTCCTGCGTCTATTTCATGATACTACAGCTTTTGTGCTATCATTGCCAAAAGAAAATGAGGTGCTGACGATGATCAAACTGCGTGGCTGTCAGGCTGAGGATCTCAGCGAAATGACAATGATCTGGAATGAAGTTGTTGAGGAAGGAGGCTCCTTCCCATTTGAAGAGAAATGGACGCCGGCACAGCTGTCTTCTTTTCTTTCAGGCAGGACGGTACGCTGTGCCGTGAGAGAAGATAACAGTGTTGCCGGCTTTTATCTGCTTCATGAAAATATCTTAGGGCGCTGCTCCTCTGGTGCCAATGCGACCTATCTTGTGCGCAGGGATCTGCGCGGCAGGCACATTGGCGAAATGCTTGTCAACGACAGCATCCTTCAGGCCAGAGCACAGGGATTCCGCTACATGCAGTTTAACGGGGTTGTGGACACAAACATCCATGCCCTTCATCTCTACCAGAGATGCGGCTTCAGGGAAGTCGGCGTGATTCCAAAGGGATTCCGGATCAAAGACGGCTCCTATCAGGATATGCACATCATGTATCTGAGTCTGGAATGATCAGAAGCGATGATAGGCATAGATCCAGAAGCCATACTGCAGAACAAGCGTGATTGCCCAGGACAGCGGGAAGCAGAAATACAGTACGTCCAGGGTCGGCATCGCCTGGAAGATAGTGGCGATGTACAGCAGTCTGATGCCGACAATGCCGGCAAGCATGATCACTGTTGGCAGTGTGCCATATCCCATCCCCCGCAGTGAACTGGCCGGCACATCCAGCAAACCATTGAGAAACAGCCAGAAAACCACAAACCGCATCCTGACCATGCCAGCCCTGATCACTGCTTCATCATTGGTATACAGACGCAGGCAGTACCTGCCTGTCAGGGTCAGGACAGCACCAATGCCAAAAGACACTACAAACATCATGACACTCAGCACGATCAGCAGACGCCTGATCTGCTTTTTTTCACCGGCACCTGCATTCTGGGATGTGAAGGTAATGGCAGCCTGCGAGAAGGCTTCCATGCCAATATACACAAAGCTTTCAATTGACTGGGCGGCGCTGTTGCCGGCCACAACAACCGAGCCAAACGTATTCAGAGATGACTGTACGGCAATGTTGGAAATTGCCCACATCATGGACTGCAGGCCGGCCGGAATGCCAACCTTCAGAATCTGCAGCGTTTCTTCCCGGTGGAAGCGGATCAAAGCAGGCACAAGCTTTGTTTCATCCGCTTCACGAGCCAATGACCAGGAAACAAGTACCGCTGAAACGATCTCAGAAATCACGGTTGCCATTGCTACGCCATCCACAGAATGATGCAGAACAATGACAAAGAAGAGATTCAGCACAACATTCAGCACACCGCTGATGCACAGATAGATGGTTGGATGCAGAGTGTCTCCTCTGGCTCTGAGTGCAGCCGAGCCAAAGTCATATATCAACAGAGGAATGGCACCAAGGAAATAGATGCGCAGATACAGCACGCTGAGAGAAATGATGTCATCCGGTGTTCCCATGGCTTTTAACAGCATGGGTGACAGCAGCATGCCAAAGACTGTCAGCAGAATACCACTGACAATCGAAAGCCAGTATCCCGTATTGACACCTATAGAGATTTCTCCCCGGTCACCTTTGCCGATGGCCCTGGCAATGACGATGTTGGCACCTATGGCAAGACCGGCAAACAATGACACAATCAGATTGATGATCGGCGCTGTGGCCCCGACCGCTGCCAGTGCCCTCTGTCCGGAGAACTTTCCAACCACGATCGTATCCGCCGCATTAAATGCCATCTGCAGCAGGTTGGCTGCCATTAAAGGTAATGAAAACAGGACAAGATTCCGGTACAAAGGACCGTGAACCATGTCCATCTCAATGGTACGATGTTTCCTCATTTCTTCTGATCATCCAGGATATATTCCATCCGCATTTCCTGTACTTTCAGTCCCATCTTCTGATAGAACGCAATGGCACTGTCATTGCCCTGCCATACATTCAGCGTCACCTCATAGCAGCCAAGCTTTCTGGCCTCCTGCTTGACATGTTCAAACAGCCTCTGACCGACATGCATGCCGCGTGCCCGTGCATCCACGCACAGATCATCAATGAACAAAGAAGTAAACTGCACCATGTTATGGCTGAACGGCCTGCTTTCCTTACGGCAGAAAGCATAGCCAAGCACTTCATCACGATCATCCACTGCCACATAAATCAGATACTTCTCATCCGCGAACATCTTCTTCAATTCTTCCGGCGTATACTTCGTCGTTCCGGCAATAAAGATATCCGGACGGATACCTGCATGAATCTTCAGCACTTCATTCAGCAATTTCTCAACAGCCGGAATATCTTTTTCTTCTGCTCTTCTGATCTTCATCTTACAATCTCCTCCAGCTCACGCGATGACATACGCTTTGCTCCTGCTGCCAGCACAGCATTCTGAATCAGTCCGTCGCTCGTCACCACCGTCATATCATACTTTCCTTTCAGCCCTGCAATCGTCTTTTCAATCCATGCATCTGCTGTCTGGTCTGTACGAGTATATACAATCGTCATTCCCCTGCGATTCTCAACAGAACCGGCATTGTCCTTCCGCTTATATCCATCAAACACGAGCACAATCGGTGCCTTGTAATACGCCTGCCATGCATAGATGATATCAATCAGCTTCTCTCTTGCAACCGAAAGATCTCCATGCTGATATGGCTCCATGCTCTTCCAGCTGTACAGACAGTTGTATCCGTCAATAATCATCCGCCGCTCCTTCAAAGAAGCAGGCCTGATATCCACATGCGTGCGTTCATCATCCTTCTTCTTTACAGGGGCTTCTTTCTTCTTCAGATTGCGGTTATTTCCCGCGGCATTGGCAAGAATCCGGGAAAGATCCTGTTCAGCGACCTTGATTGTTTCATGCCGGTATCCCGCACTGTTTCCTTCCTGATGCAGATCAATATGCATATGCTTTTCCACATCCGTCCATGGCACAAAATAGCCTGCCCCATTGGCACAGAAGACAGAACCCGTCGGATTGCGCAGATCACTGTCAGGATCATAGTTCTTTTCAGCGATGACAGCATCCTGGTTCTTCACCTTCTCATACCCCGACACACTGGCATACAGACGTCCAAGACCATGCGTATTTGCCGTCAGATCCTTCTGATAATCCATCATCGTACGTACCGGTCCACTGCCGGCAACAACACTTGTACCGCCAGTATCCTCCTGAATGGAAAAGGTGCAGTCCCTCTTCTCCAGATCAAAGAGCACCCGGGAAAGAGATGAAGAAGGCACACTGATCTGAAAGTCTTCATATGGCTCCAGCAGGATGCTTTCTGCTTTCATCAGTCCCTGGCGTACCGCCCTGCGTGCAGCCTGGCGCATATCACCACCACTGGTGTGCTTGAGTGATCCTTTTCCTGCTATCAGAACAATGCGTACATCATCCAGCGGTGATCCCGTCAGGACGCCACGGTGCTCATGGCGCAAAGCAGAAAGAAGGGAGCGCTCAAACACCCCTGATAGCATCCCGGCAGGAATGCGTGATTCTACCTGGACACCGCTGCCCAATGGCAGTGGTTCCAGTTGTACAACCGCTTCTGCATAATGGCGCAATGGCTCAAAGTGGCCAACTCCAATCACCTTGTCTGCAATCGTTTCATGATAGACAATCCCGCCATGGCCAAAGCCAACCTGGATACCGCTGCGCTCAAAGATCTTCTTCTGAAGCACTTCCATCTGCATTGCCCCCATGATGCGCACATGGATGGAATGATGATCCGCATCCAGATCCACCTGCAATGTTGGATCCTCTGCCGCTAACTGTGAACAGACATCACGAAGAGCAAGCACATCCGCGCCCTGGGGCAGAATGAGCTTGTAATCCATGAAGGCATTCAATAATGGACGGGCAAGATCCTGTTCAAAGCCAAGACCGGCACCTGCCTCGATCGCATTCAGGCCCTTCAATGTACAGATCATCCCCGGATACGCATCCTGCACCATTTCATAATTCTGACCGGTATATAACCGGATCTGATCGACCTTCTCATTCTCTGCCACATTCATCTTGGCCGACAATACACCGCCGGTGACCCGCACATGACAAAGGCGCTCACCCTTGGGATCGGTGGAAACAGCATACACACGTGCGCCAAAAGTGTCGGGATACTGCTTTTCCATAGGCAAGGATACAATTGTATCCAGCAGTTCATGAATGCCTTCCTGATGCAGGGCACTGCCAAAAAGAACCGGGAAAAACTGCCGGCGGGTAAAGGCATCCTGCAAAAGGGACGATGATAAGTGACCATCTGAAAGATACGCATTCATGAGATCCTCTGATGCCATGGCCGCATTTTCATCACGGGATTCTGCCTGCCAGTCAATGCACATATCACTGCATTCTTTCTGCAGATCTTTTAATAATTCTTCTTTTGTATGATGGGCAATGTCCATCTTGTTTACAAAGATGATGGCCGGAACACCATAGTATTCCAGGCATTTCCAGATGGTTTTTGTATGGGACTGCACACCATCCTGACCATTGATGACGATGACAGCCAGATCCACCACTGACAAAGACCGCTCCATTTCAGCAGAAAAGTCGACATGGCCTGGTGTATCAATGACAAACACACGCTCATTCTGCCAGTCCAGCCAGGCATCCTTGGCATAGATCGTAATGCCATGGGCACGCTCCTGTTCATCATAGTCAAGTACTGTATCACGATGATCCACCCGGCCGGCTTTTCTGATCCGGCCAGCTTCATACAGCATCGCCTCAATACAGGTTGTCTTGCCCGCATCCACGTGCGCCACAATTCCAACGCTCAGATATCTTTTCTTCTGTCCCTCATTCATCCGTCATCCTCACAATACAGCGGTTATATCATGGATGAAAGAATTAGAAAAGAGACTTCAGTACATCTGTAACTTACCTCTATGACTCAGGACAAATATGATGCAGCAGATATGACAATGACGAAATCTTAAGAATTTCTTAATTGCAGATACGTATTTGTCATTCCTGCAGACAGCATGAAATATCAATGCTGCATATTGATCAGTCCTGGTGCAGATTCCACGAAAGATCCTCAGAACACAGCGCCGCTGAATATCACTTCACTCTTGCAGTAATCATCAAAAACGGCCAGGATACACATCTGTGGATATTCTGGCCTTTGTTTATGATATCTGTTGGGATTGTTCCTGTGGTTCTTCCTGTTCTTTATACGCGGGCAGTACAGCCTCGGCGGTAAACAGATCTGTATCAATATGGATTTCAAAGCTGCCATGCATCAAAGCCACTAATGACTTCACAATCGATAAGCCAAGGCCGCTGCCCTCACTGTGGCGGGAGACATCACCTCTGGCAAAACGTTCCATCAATTCATCTGCACTCATATTCAATGGTACCTTGGACACATTGACAACACGGATCCAAACATTGTCATCTTTCTTTCCAGCCTGCAGATAAATCCTGGAAGAAGTCAGTGAATACTTGCATGCATTATCCAAGAGATTCCCCATCACCCGCCATAGCAGCCTGCCATCCGCATAGACATCCATCTCTTCCTGGGGAAGATCCATACACAACGTCAGTCCTGCTTTATCAAAGCGGTCCTGATATTCTCCTGCTGCCTGACACAGAAGCTCATTGACCTGAATCTTATCCAGATGGACTGGCACAGCGCCATTTTCTGCCTTTGAAGCAGCCAGCACATCTTCACTCATCCGTTTCAGCCTTCGGCACTGCTTATCCAGAATCTGCAGATATTCCTTTTCTTCTTCAGGTGTATGTTCTTTCTGCAAAAGATCTACATAGCTTGTAATGACTGTCAAAGGTGTTCGGATATCATGCGAGACATTGGCAATCAGCTGGGACTGCAGCCGCTGAGACTTCGTCCTTTGCTCAACTGCCTGATCCAGCGCAGAGCCAAGATGATTCATCTTCACGGCAAGCTGATAGGACAGCCCATGCACATGGCGCAGTGTATCCTCATCAATCTGCCAGTCTGTCCTGCCCTCTGCCATCTTTTCCGCTGCTTTCTCACATACCTTCATGCCATGGCGCAGTGACAATGCGTCCATGCATGGCACCAGCGTGGCAATCAAGAACAGAATCTTTCCCTCTTCGTATCCACTCAAAAGCAGGTAATACACCCACAAGGCAATCAGAATGCCATAGAGTATACCGCGGAAGACCGGATGGACAAAGATTCTTGTATTCAGATGGGAAAGCACATAGCCAATTGCACTGTCACTGGAAAAACGGTGTCTTTGCAATAAGAAAACAAGATTCATGAGGGTAAAGACAATCGCCAGATATAAGACCAGAGCATACAGGACCGGCATGATCAGATTCACAATTCTGCCATTGTTAATCCAGGCATGCATGGGATATGCCTTGATAAATGGATCAAACAGACCGCCAAGCAGAATATCCAGGATCACCAGGATATCCAGACTGTTTCTTGTCCAGTGGTAATCGGATACCAGAATCAGCCAGATAGCAAGGGCAATTGCACCAATTCCGCTCAGGATGCCAATGATCGAATGACGGGAAAGCCAGCTGTCCAGTCTGAAAAAGTTTGTCAGCCGCCAGTAGATATCATGCACTGATAATGTGGAAGGCAGATACATCCGTACCTGGTAAAGGATCTGATTGTCGCCGGGTGCAGTCTTGTTTGTATACCAGGTTGTATCAGTAAAGGCATCATACATGATATTGACATTGACGGTGGAGCGATCACCCTGATATGCCCCGGTAACATAGCTCATATTCCGATCATTGTTTTCATAGGTATACAGTGAAATCTCCAGATTGGAGCCTTCATTATTCCATGTTCTGACAGATACGGGATCATTGCGCCAGGCATTGACGTAGTCCAAGGCATCCTGATTCATCTGTTTATTGATCAATACCTGTGAACCATAGGCAGACATACTGTCATGCATTACCAGAACAAAAACAGATGTCGTTAGAAACAACAGGATCATCAATACCCAGGCAATTCTGTGCATCCATTTATTTTTTGACATGGCTGAGGTCCTCCATTCTGTATCCTCTGCCCCATTCCACCTGTAGATATTCCGGGTGAGAAGGATCTGCCTCAATCTTTTCACGCAAATGGCGGATATGCACAGCCATGGCATTATCACCATTGATGGGCTCCTCATCCCAGCATGCCTGATACAACACTGAACTGGAATAGGTCTTGCCACAGTGTGTCATAAAGAACTCCAGCAGCCGCAGCTCCGTCCTGGTCAGATGGACAGGCTCCCCATCCACACTGACTTCCTTTGTTTTCTCATTGAGTCTGATGCCGCCATTTACCAGAATCCCCGGTTCATCCTTTTTGCCACCAAGATTCTGATAGCGCCGCAATTGTGAGCGCACCCTGGCAATCACCTCACTGGCAGAAAACGGCTTGGAAATATAGTCATCCGCCCCTTCTTCCAGTCCGGCAATCTTATCTTCCTCTTCCCCTCTGGCACTGAGAAAAATCACCGGTACATTAGAAAAAGAACGAATCCTGCGGATTGTTTCAATGCCATCCATCTCCGGCATCATGATATCCAGCAGGACCAGATCAATCGGCCTTTCCTTCAGAATCTCAATTGCCCTCCCGCCATTGTCTGCCAGAAGTACTTCATACCCATACGGTAAAAGATAAATCCGCAAAGCATGCAGAATATCCACCTCATCATCCACCAGAAGAATTGACGCCATAACCCCCCACCTCTTACAGACATTATAAAAGAGAAAGAAAAAGAAATTCTTAACGAAACCTTAAGAAAACCATCTGGATATCCCGGATGGCATTCTCACTGATCGACTGTATTATCTTTCATCCTGCCTGCATACTTTGCATTTTCAAGATATTCCAGTTCCGTAATCTTTGATGCTTCCTTCACCGACTGCGTCCCATCAGCAGTCCCATAGATATACCGGAATTCCTGCAAATCACTTTGATCCGGCACATCCAGGCTATTTGTATTTTCTGAACAGCTGACAAGCATTCCTGCCAGCAGCACACTTACAATGAGTTTCTTCATATCCATCCATGCCGCTTCGTGTTTTATGACGCCGGAAGATTCCGGGGGAAATAAGCTTCACCCCCCTGCTCACATGGCATCAATGAAATCTCCGTTGTTATATCTGGCCTGATTGTACAGCATCATATTCTCACCCTTGTTTGATTCTGTTCTTAACCACAGTATAAACCCAGTTGCATCCAGCCAGTAAAAAAAGGGACAATGATCATTGCGGTCTTATGCAAATCACAGTTGTTCCTTGTAAATCCCCATCTATTCTTACTTATTGGTCAGATCTGCCCCGAAATACTTCTCTGACAACTGCGCGAGCGTACCATCATCTCTCATTTCCTGCAGTGCCTTGTTTACAGCTTCCTTCAGGGAATCAGATCCTTTCTTCATCGGAATGGCATATTCTGTCACATCATCTGACTGGACTGCTACCTTCAGATTGGTCTCGCCAGTTGTATGCAGATAATCCTGCACGGATGTATCCGCATTGATCGTGGCATCAACCGTACCATTGAGCACCAGGGTCATCGTCTCTGCCAGAGTCGGAACATTGGATACCTCAGCCCCATACTGCTCTCCCATCTCTGCATAGGTGGAACCCGTGGAATTAGCTGTCTTTTTGCCCTTGAGATCATCAAAGCTTGTGATATCGGTATTGTCCTTCAAGGTGACAAGATCAATGTGGTCATAGGCATACGGATCCGAGAAATCAAATGTCTTCTCACGTTCTTCGGTCACATCAACGCCATTGACAACAATGTCATAGACACCAGTCGAAAGTCCTGTCAGAAGGCCATCCCATGGTGCTTCGGTAATCTTCGCCTCTACGCCAAGCTTTTCGGCAACGCCCTTTGCCACTTCCACATCATAACCAACCAGATCATCATTTTCATCATGATAGGAAAAAGGCTGCCAGTCTCCTTCCAGACCAATATTGATGACACCGGCATCCTGAATCTTCTTCAGTGAATCATCTCCTGCGGATTTTCCGCATCCTGCCAGTGTCAAAGCCAGCACCCCGGCTAATACAGCACTGATTTGTTTCTTCATCATCTTTCCTCCCTGTCTTCCATACGCAGGAATTCCCTTGTTCTATCCTTCTGAGGATGCGCAAAGAAGTCCTGCGTACTGCCTTCTTCCACAATCACCCCATGTTCCATAAAAATCGTATGCGTGCTGACATCCCTGGCAAATGACATTTCATGCGTCACTACAATCATCGTTCTGCCCTCATTGGCCAGATCCCGCATTACCTTCAGCACTTCCCCGATCAATTCCGGATCCAGAGCACTTGTCGGCTCATCAAAATAGAGGATCTCAGGATCAATGGCAAGGGCTCTGGCAATGGCCGCACGCTGCTGCTGACCGCCGGAAAGCTGAGAAGGATAATAGCCTGCTCTTTCATCCATACCAACCTTTTTCAGCATTGCCATGGCAATCTCTTCCGCCTGCTTTTCCGGCATCTTTCTTGCCACTGTCAGCCCAAGCATCACATTCTTCAGCACGGTCAGATTAGCAAACAGGTTGTAATTCTGAAACACAAAGCCGGTATGTTTTCTGACCGCTTCGATATCCTTCTTTTCCATGTGGGCAAGGTCGTATTCTTTGCCATCAAAGGTAATCACACCACCATCTGCCTTTTCCAGAAAATTCAGGCAGCGCAGCAGCGTCGTCTTGCCAGAGCCAGATGGGCCAAGAATGGCTACAACATCACCCTTGTTTACCTGCAGGGATACATCCTGCAGAACATCCAGCGTACCGAATGATTTGCGGATATGATCTGCTTTTAATACCTGCTGCATCACTTTGCCTCCTGACTCTGATAGCGGTTGAGTCTTTTTTCAATGGCTCTTTGAACAAGGGTAATCAAGGAACAAAATAGCAGATAAACCACCGCCACTTCAATGTACAATGGCATGAACTGATATGTTCTGCCGGCAATCCGCTGGGTTGTCATAAACATATCCACAACCGTGATATTGGCGGCAAGCGATGTGTCCTTGACAAGTGAAATCAGTGAGTTGGATAAAGCCGGAAAAGCAGTGCGGAACGCCTGCGGCAGGACAATATGATGCATGATCTGAAAGAAATTCAGGCCGATGCAGTATCCTGCCTCACTCTGTCCCCTGTCAACAGCTTCCAGACTTCCGCGCAGCGTCTCCGCCATATATGCCCCTTCACAGAAGGAAAGGCCGACGGCAGCTGCCGCAAATGCATCCACATGAATGCCGATGACAGGCAGTCCATAGAAGATAATCGCCAGCTGCACAAGCAGCGGCGTACCCCGGATCAGCCAGATATAGAATCTGGCAATCTGCTTCAGAACCGGCACCTTTGCATACTGCACAAGAGCAGTCACCAGCGCAATCAGCAGACCAGCCAGAAAAGCCACTATGGTCAGCGGAATCGTCACTCTGATCCCTGCTGCAAGTATTTTCCAGAAGGAATCATATAGAATTCCCCACAATCCATCTGTCATCTCTCTTCTCTCTCCTGTCTGTGCATTTTAGACATGCTTTCCATAACCATCAAGCAAAATGCATCATACCATTATGCAAATTCTGCATAATCAGTTATTCTTTGCCTGCTGCAAAAAAGGCATCTGCCATCTGACAGATACCCATTCTGATATGCATCAGGATGCCGGTGAAGGCGATGGTGAAGCATTCGGCTTTTCCGGAACAACATAGTAATTCAAAGCATATGACAGCATCCTATGCGTTTTGGAAGCACTCAGCACGCCCACCTCAATACTGCTGCCAGCCTTTGGCATCTCATCTTTCACCTTCAATGTATTGATATCCACAAACTCAGTATCCACAGCATCGCCATCCACCACAGCCCGGCATGCCTGTGTAAAGTTCCTTCCCTTGATCAGATATCCATCCGCCACAGGAACAATCCCGGTCATGACAATACGTTTGATGCCAAGATGATAATTGGGATCCGGCTGATACGGATCATCGCCGCCATACACATACTGCTTTCCATACAGCAGATCATACTGCAGCGTCTGCATTTCATTGAAGAAATTCTCCTCCTGCCCGGTATGTGCCTGCTGAAAGCGGAACATTGTCCCTGTATGAATATCAAGCGCATTCATAATCGTTGCAATCGCACGGTATGATGTCAGATCCTGATCCGGCATATCAAGGCCGAAATTATTCCAGATCATATAATTGGTCTGATACAGATTGCCGCCAGACAGATCCTGCTGGGTCAGATTCATCGTAGGCAGATGATCGCCATAGAACAGAATAATACTCTTTTCATCACGCTGATTGACAGAATCAATCAGATCCCTGATAAACTGATCCTCTTCATGAATCTCGTTCACATAGTATTCCCATGCACAGCGCTGAGCCTCACTCATATTGCCGGATACCGTAATTGCCGGATCCTCCAGCACTTCTTCTGTCGGATAGGCACCATGAGGCTGCACAGAAACGGTAAAGATGTAATCCTTGCCCGGGGTGGCATCCAGAGCATCATTGATCGGCCTGATCAGATTGCGGTCACGCATCCACCCATTGTGATTGACATCATCCTGATTCTGCATATATTCCTTGGACGTAAAAGTATCAAAGCCAAGATTCTTATACACTTTCTTGCGCGAATAGAAGTTTGCCTCATTGTCATGCAGGGCACTGGCCGCATAGCCAAGCGTCTTCAGATCATAAGCACTACTCTCGCACGGTTCCTGGGACAGAATGCTCTTGAACGGATATTCACCGGCGCCAAAGAAGCGCAGCGACATGCCGGTCAGCGTCTCAAACTCCGTATTGGCCGTGCCGGCGCCGATGGTCGGCACCGTATAGTAGCCATTTGTGCAGCTGCTCTCCAGCTCATGCCAGTTGGGAATCGGATCCTGAGAGCACTGCAGATAATTCACGCGCGAAGGATCAAAGAACGATTCCAGCTGTACGACAATAATATTAGGAAGATCATCGGTATCCGCCGTTGTCGTACCTGCCTTTTCATCCTCACTTGTAATCGTTTGTACAAGAGCAGGTGAATAGTTGTTAGGCTCCCTGATCCCGGTATCCAGTACCGTTACCGTAAAGCAGTAAGGAAAGCCATAATCCTGATAGGCAAAGGCAATATTGCCGAAGTATGTGGAAAGAATGCGGGCATTGACGCAGAGTTTTGTCAGGCCGAAGAAGCCGGCAAATGCGGCCACAAGACCAACGATCACAACCGGATAGTGCATCTTTCCACGATACCGTGGAGAACGGAAGAGATAGATCATCACAAGGATAATTGCCGTTACGACAAGAGCATAGAGCAGGAATATCCTGAAACTGGACAGATACTTGCCCATGACTGCCTTGCCTTCCGTAAAGTTCTTAAAATCCGGGCCGGTGAACGGCGTTACCCTCTTGGAAAGGATAATGCCATTGGCGACACCAAGGGCAATCCAGAGCCCAAAGACAAGCACCCGCAGAAAGCGCCGCTTCCGGAACAGAAAAATCGGCAATGAAGTCACAAAGACAAGCACACAGTTATACAGAAATGCCTTGGTACTGCTGTGCACAAACGCCAGTCCTGCCATCAGGCTGTGTCGGGAGACCGCCTCGATGATCAGACAGGTCAGCACTGATAAGCCAAACTGGGCAAGCAGTGCCTGCCAGTTATTCATCTGCCGGGGTGCTTCCCGCTCCCGCAGCAGCTCTTTCAGAAAGTGAAACACTTTACTCCATATCTCTTTCATACGCTTCATATTTCCACCTGTTTGAATTCCGGCCACTATGATAGTCCTTTTTCACGATTTTTACACATTTTCATCATTAAAATTATCTTAAGATTGTACGGGCATCTTTCTTTTCTTTTTTCCAGAGACAAGGCATCATACAGGTATCGAGAGGTAACTTCATATGACAGATCTATTTATTATCGGTGCCGGTACAGCCGGCCTATCTGCCGCTATCTATGCGGTCCGGGCAGGAAAATCCGTCATTGTCGCAGAAAGCAGCACCTATGGCGGACAGATCATCAATACGCCCGATATCGAAAACTATCCTGGCTTTGCCCATATCTCCGGATATGAATTTGCCACAAATCTGTATACACAGGCTACCAGCCTGGGCGTCAAAGTGATTTTTGAAAAGGTAACAGGCATCCTTGACGGTCATCCTTTCCATATCAGAACAGATCACAATGACTATGAAGCAAAAGCTCTGATCATCGCTACCGGTGCCAGGAACAGACATCTTGGCCTGGAGAATGAAGAGCGCCTGACTGGAAGAGGCATATCCTTCTGTGCAACCTGCGACGGCATGTTCTTCAAGGGAAAGAATGTTGCCGTCAATGGCGGCGGCAACACCGCCCTTTCCGATGCCCTGTATCTGGCAGGCATCTGCAGTCATGTCACCCTGATTCACCGGCGTGATTCCTTCCGCGGCGACAAGGCAGACCTTGACAAGCTGAACAAATGTGACAACGTAACCTTCATGCTTGACAGCAATGTCACCTCACTGCACGGAAAAGACCATCTGGAAAGTATTGACGTTACCAATGTCAAAACCGGACAGACAGTGCAGGTACCCGTCAGCGCCCTGTTTGTGGCCATTGGCCAGGAGCCGGACAATCAGATCTTTTCTGATATTGTTGAACTGGATGAAAAAGGCTATATCAAAGCCGGAGCAGACTGTAAAACAAGCCATCCAGGCATTTATGCCGCAGGAGACTGCCGGACAACATCCCTGCGTCAGCTGACCACTGCCGCGGCCGATGGCGCCATTGCCGCAACCGCTGCCTGCACCTATATCGATCGAAATTGAGAACAACGAACAAAACCGCTACAATGGCGGTATGAATGAGAAAATCAATCTGAAAGAAGAAGCAGAGAAAAAACTGAAAGATCCCAGCATATCACTGACAGAGAAACTGCAGAATACAGCCTTTGCCAGTGATACCTTCCGGGCCATCTCTGCTTTTCTTCTTGCCAACTATCAGAAAGTGCCTGCCATGAGTGTCAGGCAGATTGCGGATGCCTGCTTTGTCAGTCAGGGCACCATTGTCCGCTTTGCAAAGAAGCTTGGCTATCAGGGCTACCGGGATCTGCAGAATGATCTGATCCGTCAAAGTGAAGCACAAAAGTATGTCAGCCAGGATATCAGCTTCAAGCAGCCCTTTGATGCCAGCAAAGCCAAAGCTCTGGAGATTGTATCCTCCATGGCATCTTTGTATAGAGAATCCATTGATATCATTCAGCCTGCCATTCATCCCATGCAGTTACAGAGAATGGCACAGCGGCTTTACCGCAGCTCCCAGATCATCCTGCTTGGCACGGGTGATACCGAAATCACCTGTCTGCAGTTTGCCAACCGCATTGCCAAGCTTGGCTGTCATGTGCAGATGGCAACCATGTTCGGTGATCAAAGCATCATTCTCAGACAGACAAAAGCAAACGATACGATCATCATTTCCAGCTACTCCGGCGATTACTTTGACAGCTTTCATGACATTCTTAAACAGATCAAAGCAAACGGTACTGCGATCTATGCACTGACTTCCAAGGCAGACAACTGGCTGGTCCCCTATGCAAATGAAGTTGTGATTTTCCCCGACCGTGAAGGACAAAGAGAAGAGCGTATCGGCACCTTCTATTCCCAATTAGCCATCGGATATGTTCTCAATCTTCTGTATTCCTTTCTGTATTCGTATCATCACATGGATCAATAATTTGTGAAAATGATAATTGTTTTCTCAATAGCGGAAAAGCGTTTCCGCTTTTTTACACTTTCTGTTGAAAAGAACTGAAGTGCTGATTCTGAAGATATCCAGGCTATGGAACCCGTTTACATTGCAATGGTATACAGCTTGTATCCAAGTATTGCAAAAATGCCATGCGGCCGCAGACATCCTTGCCAATAAGGAGGAAAAGATGAAAGTTGGATTTCTTGGAACAGGAATGATTGTTAAGGATCTGATGCGCACCATTGATCAGATTCCATTTGAAAAGAAGGTACTTCTGGGGACAGAAGCTACTCGTGAAGAAACAGAGGAAATTGCCAGAAGGTTTGGCTTTGCAAGAACTTACTATGACTACGATGAGCTTCTGACATCTGATGTGGATACCGTCTATGTCGCTCTGCCGAATTTTCTGCATTACAGCTTTGCTAAGAAGGCACTGCAGGCAGGAAAACATGTCATTATCGAAAAGCCGGTTACAGCGAATTATGAGGAACTGGAAGATCTCAAAAGAATTGCACATGACAGGCATCTGATGATCTTTGAGGCAATGAGTGTTGTCCATATGCCAGCATACCTTGCCATCAAAGAAAAGCTTTCTCAGCTTGGAAACATCAAGATTGTCTCCCTGAACTACAGTCAGTATTCACACCGCTATGATGCCTTCAAAGCCGGCACAACTCTGCCAGTCTTTGATCCCCATAAAGCCGGTGGTGCCCTGATGGACCTCAATGTTTACAACATCAGTTTTATCTGTGGCCTGTTTGGTGAGCCAAAGAATGTTTCTTATCATGCCAACATTGAAAAAGGCATCGACACTTCTGGTATTCTGACCATGGACTATGGTACTTTCCAGGCGGTTACTATTGCGGCCAAAGACTGCAAAGCGCCGGTATCCTGCTCCATTCAGGGAGATGCGGCCTGCATCGCCATGCATTCTTCTGTCAATGGCGTAAACCTTCTGGCTATAGGTTTGCCATTGGGAGACTTCGCTCCTTTTTTATTAATGCAGCAATGTGCCAAGTATTTTGGAAACGGTCTTGCCGTCTGTTTTCCCTTTATACTCTGCCATCATGGTCTTCATGATCGGACCCTGACTCTTCTTTGTATGATCCAGCCCCTTTTCAGCAATGATCTTTTCCAGAGCCTCTCTGATTTCATCATCACTCATCTGCTTCGGCAGATAGCTTTCAATAATGGCAATCTTCTGCTGTGCCTTTTCCTTCAGCTCAGGACGGGAATCCGGAATGCTCTCCAGTTCTTCCTTTGTCTGCTTCAGTTCCTTCTGCACAAAGACAAGCTCCTCATCCTTCTCCAGAACTTTGCCACTTTCCTTTTCAGCCAGTGCAATCGCACTAATCAGCAAAGAACATACACCCTTTCTGACTTCATCCTTTTCCTTCATAGCCTGCATGTTGTCATGCCGGATCTGCTTCAACAGCTCTCCCATAATACCTCCTGTTATTTCTCTTCTTTAATCTGCTTCTGATATTCCTTCGACAGCTTCAGAAGCTCCTGATACCATGCTCTGAAATACGGACGGATATCTTCATCATCAATACGTCCTGCATTCTGATCAAGAACCACTTCCTCGCGGCTGGAATCAAAAATCGGAAGCCTGTTTTCTATCTTATAGTCAATCACGTCGCGCACAGCCGCAAATCTCTGCGTAAACAGATCTGCCATCTGTGCATCAATAGCATCAATACGCCGGCGTGCATCCATCAGTTTATTTTCACTCATCACTGTCTCCCCACTGATATTTTTCATTATAGACCGCTTTTTGTAGATTAGACAAGGAAACACGGGTTTTCAAACCCGTGATGAATTGGGGCGAATTGGCCATGCAATCCTGCATATGGTAACCTGAAATATACTATAATCCCAACTTTGACAGTTTGAAGTAATGAAAGTGCTAGAAATTCCGATGAATATTGGATTTTCCAGCACTTTTTGCGTTTTGATTTTTGTAGTATGTAGGGGCCTATCCGGACGTCTTTTTGA
>NZ_JALBUR010000015.1:0-54125 GCF_033971865.1 Grylomicrobium aquisgranense
AATCATAGTGAATTTTTCCTCCTACAATTTCCTTCGGATTGTGTAAAAAAGGCTGATTTTTGGCTGTCAAGTATTTTTTTAGATAATCATCCAAAAAAATACGGACCCTTTTGGCCATCAAAAAAAACGCCTTGTATTCTTACAAAATACAAAGCGTTTCAATCATCAAGCCCTAACTTAATGACATTGTCCGCTGAGCCCACGGAATCCTTTTTTACTCAGTTAGCAGAAGAAGATGATGATGCCTCAAATCCCAGCTTTGCAGCGAGATCCTGGGCATCCTTGTAATTGTTGTCAAGAAGGTCCTGCATGTATTCCTTCCCACGGCTTGTAGCCAGCATTCTCTGACTTGCAACATACTGATATTCAGCCTCAAGGCGCTGAGCATCCGCATCAGAATAGTCGCCGGCAGAGCGGAAATACTCCGCCGCATTGGCATACTTCCCCTCATTCATCTGTTCCACGCCCTTTTCATAGTCATCTTCCTGAGAAGAAGCTGCAGCACTTGCTGAAGCAGCTGCAGAGGAACTGCTGCCGCATCCAGCAAACACCAGTCCTCCGCACAGCACAACAGCCAGCAGTGCAGAAGTTGCTTTCATGTTTCTCTTCATATCACTTTCCTCCATTTAACCTCTGCTTTTCCAGAAACTCACACATACTTCCCAATCCCCCACAATTTTCTGAAAAAAAGCAGTGCCACGAGCAATTATACTTTATTCTGCCTTTCTTTCAATCAAGTTTATATTGACAAATTCAGACAAACACAGTTCAGAATCTGAATGCTATTCTCGCAATCAGATGTTACACTCTGCCACTTTCTGACCACTCTGACAGCCCAATGAACAGCAATCTGACTATATTTCTGACTATAGGAAGCTGATAAAGTGTGCCAATATTGAAATAAACGATAGAAACTTTGTTGATTTTTCACAAGTGAATTAGACACCGAAAATACTAAAAAAACCCTGTTTCAAGGGCTTTTCAAGGATGGGGCCAGTGGGACTTGAACCCACACGATGTTGCCATCACCGGATTTTAAGTCCGATGCGTCTGCCGATTCCGCCATGACCCCGCAATACAAAAAAGATGAATCAAATTCTTCGTTTTCTGCAGGTAGTTTATACTACATTTCCAATGAAAGCGCAATACAGGACACTCATTGGCAGCCACGCATTCGTCAGAAACAGAACAGAAAAAAACCGCATTCTTAGTATCGGATACGGTTATTTGAGAGGTTCCTGCCGGAGTCGAACCGGCGCTCACAGAGTTGCAGTCTGTTGCCTTACCACTTGGCTAAGGAACCACGTTCACTTTTCGTGCTTTCTTATAATACCAAGAGTAGAGGTCAATTGCAACCAAAACTATCAGTAAGGACGCCAGATCATGGCATACTGGCAGATGCCGCAGGGCAGTTCTGCACTGGCTGCAGTTCTGAATCCGCAGGCCTCATATTTCTGTCTTTTGATCGGTGAATCCGTGTCGAGAATGATGGGGATCTGTTCTTCAGCTGCCTGTTTCTGAAGCTGTCTGAGCATGGCGCGCATCATGCCCTGATGCTGGCTTTCTGTGCGTATGGCAAAGAGATAGACATACAGGTAATTGTGTTCCTTCCGGAAGCGTTCCGTTGCCGGCTGCCATGATGACAATGCCTGCTGCATTGCCATCGTATGGGCTGGTTTTATATGTCTCAGAACATTCCATCCCATCCTTGCCTGTGCCAGTATACTGGGCCCATTGTGCTTGTGATAAACAAACATCCAGGCACTTTGTGCTTCATTTTCATAGAGTGATCCGGATAAGACTGCCATATGGATAACTGCCTGCATCAGAGTCATGGTTTCCTGCACATCCAGCATGGCGGGAAATGTTCCCGGTTCATGCAGGAATGCGTCTGTACAAGCCGATGCGATTTCCTGACATCTTGAGATATCAGTGACCTTGTGCATATCAGCCTACTTTAACTTTGTTCCAGAGGTCGGAGAGTTTCTGCTTGAGAACCGGATTATAGTGGAATGCTTCGTCTTTGGCATAACCGGTTCTTGGAATGTAGGCATCGTTTTCAAAGTAGTCGCCGTCTTTGCCGCTCATGTATTCCGCGACACTCTTGTCAACGGATGTATAGCCGACATAGCTGCTGTTTTCCATCTGCACATCTTCGGAGATGATGTAGTTCATGAAGGCATTGGCAAGGCCAGGGCAGCTGGCATTGGATGGAATGACCATGGCATCGATCCAGACATTGGTGCCCTGATCCGGTTCAATCCAGCCCATATCCATGTTCTCAGACAGTACGTAGGCCGCATCGCCGGAATACATCAGGGCAATATCCTCTTCGGCATTAACCATGCCATCAATGACTTCATCCGTGACATAGGCAGGATCCATGGTGTCATTCATTTCCTTGAGCCACTGATACGCTTTTTGGATCTGTTCCTCATCATCTGTATTCATGGAATAGCCAAGTGCTTTGAAGGCAACCATGAAGGCATCGCGCTGGGAATCGTAGAAATAGATCTTGCCCTTGTATTCCGGATCCTTAAGGATATTCCAGCCCTCTTTCCTGATCTTTTCCTCCGGAACAGTGGTCTTGTTGTAAACAAGACCGACAGATCCCCAGAAATACGGAATGGAATATTCCAGGGTTGGATCGAAGGACTTCTGGTTCTCAATGACATTCGGATCGAGCAGGCTGTAGTTGGTCATGGCACTCATGTCAATCTTCTGCAGCATGTTCTCCTGCATCAATTGCTCAATCATGTAGTCACTCGGGACAAGCACATCATACGAACTGCCGCCCAAGAGCTTTGTGTACATCATTTCGTTGGATTCAAACGTATCGTAGTTAACGCGGGCATTGTACATCTTCTCGAAGTTGGAAACGACATCTTCACCAATGTACTCACCGGCATTGAAGACGTTGATGACGCTGCAGCCATATTCTGTTTTGGCATCTGCCACCTGCTGCACATAACTGCCGCTGCCGCCGGCACAGGCAGCCATGGAAAGACAGGTTGCACTAAGCAATGCGGTCTTCAGCAAATGCTTCATTGTTCTTTTTCCCCTTTCTGATCATCGGTACGACGTTGACGATGATCAATACGATCGTAATGATCAGCACGATAATCGAGCTGAGTGCATTGATGGTTGGATTGACGCGCTTGACGTTGGCATAGACATAGATGGAAATGTTGGATACGCCTGGTCCGGTCGTGAACATAGAGATGATAAAGTCATCAAAGGACATGGAGAATGCGACCAGTGCTGCGGCAACAATACCCTCTTTGATCTGCGGGATGATGACCTTGAACATGGCCTGCATCGGTGTGCAGCCAAGGTCCATGGCAGCTTCGGCAATGTTGGGATCCAGCCGTCTGAGTCTTGGCATGATGGTCAGGATGACATAGGGAATACAGAAGGCAATGTGTGCCAGCAGCATTGTCATGAAGCCTGTCTTGATGCGCAGAGATGTATAGAACAGCATTAAGCCAATTGCTGTGACAATCTCCGGATTGAGCATTGGCAGGTTATTGACCTGGGTAACGGCTTCTCTGATGACTTTCTTGTTTTTGCTTAAAGAGATCGCAGTGATGGTACCAACCAGCGTGGAGATCGCCGTTGCCAGCACTGCACAAAGCACGGTATAGCCGATGGCTTCCAGAATGGACCTGTTATGGAACATAGCTTCATACCAGCGCAGCGAAAAACCGGTGAATCTGGTCAGAGATTTGGAACGGTTAAAGCTGAAGAAGACAACATAGGCAATTGGTGCATAGAAGAACACCATGATCAGTGCAAGCCAGATTTTAGCTTTGAGATCTGTTTTCTTTTCCATCAGTCAGATGCCTCCTCTGGTTCTTTGTCAAGTTTGCGGGTGATGTACATGGAGATCAGGATAATGATGGCCATGATCATACTGATGGCGGAGCCGAAGTTCCAGTCACCGGTGCTGATGAAGTAGTCTTCGATCAGGTTGCCGATGAGAACATATCTTCCGCCGCCCAGCAGCTTGGGGATGAAGAAGGAAGATACCGCCGGCAGAAAGACGAGTGTGATGCCGCTGACAACGCCGCTGAGTGACAGAGGCAGAATGACTCTGCGGAATGTCTGGCGGCTGTTGGCGCCAAGGTCATTGGCGGCAATGATCAAAGCAGGGTCAATCTTGTTTAATGCATTGTAGATCTGCAGGATCATGAACGGCAGGAAGTTATAGACCATGCCGATATAGACACGTACTTCAGCGGGCCATCCGGTTCTGGCCAGGATGCCCTTCCAGGCATAGGTGCGCACCAGCATGTTGATCCACATTGGCAGCGTGATTAACAATACGGTCAGTCCCTGGCTTCTCGGCTTCATTCTTGCCATGAAATAGGCAGTTGGATACCCGATGGCAATGCAGATGATGGTTGTGAAGAATGCCATCTTTAAAGAGCGCCACAGCACACTTGGAAAGATGGAATCGGAGAAGAAACGGGTAAAGTTGGAAATGGTGAACTGGAAAGTCAGAACATCGTTTCCTTTGACTGTGAAAGCATACAGGACAATCATGACCATGGGCAGCACGATCATGATGAAGGCCCAGATCATGTAAGGATACACAAGTTTGTTAAACTGCTTCATGTGCTTACCTCATCTTTCTCATGACATGGATGTCAGATGGATCCCAGCGCAGACCGATTCTCTCACCGACTTCATGCTTGTCAGTTGTCTCGATCTTGAGCTCACGGCCCTGTGTGCTGAACGTAATCGGATAGTCGCCTTCGGTGATATTCTGGTCATCAAAGTCATACTTCACGTCCCAGATCTCAACGCGGCTGTTATCTTCGGTATCCCATGCATAGGCATCTGCCCAGCGGATCAGATCAGTATCCAGGGCAACAGACTCCTTGATATCATCCGCATTGCGGTAGAAATCAAATGCCTGGATCTTCTCTTCATTTTCCGTATCTTCAACAACCTGCGGCTTGACCACATGAATGCGGATCGTAATGGAAGTGCCGGCATCTGTGGCAAATGTGCACGGATAAACGCCGACTTCCGGCTTGATATCATATTCCACGGTTGTCAAAGATACATCTTCATTATCATCATTCCATGCCTGGGCATTGGCACGGGCAATGACCTCAGGATCAGACAGGCTGGCAACGTCTTCCAGATCCATGTAGAACGAAGAAGCACTGATCTTTTCATGGGCTTCTTCATTGACGACGTCCTGTGCCTTGGTCACATGCATTGTAACGGTCTTACTTGTACCGGAGGATGTCTCGGCAATAACCTCATAGTGTACGCCCTTGAACAGAACAGACTTGACCTCACCATTCAGCAGGCCTCTGTTTCTGGTCACGATATCAATATCCTCAGGACGGATCACAATATCAACCGGCTCATTCTCATGAAAGCCATAATCCACGCAGTCATAGACCGTATCATCAAACTCTACTCTGCGGTCTGCCTTCATCGTGCCATCAATGATGTTGGAATCACCGATGAAACGGGCACAGTATTCATTGATCGGCTCATTGTACACATCAGTTGGCGTGCCGATCTGTTCAATCTCGCCATCTTTCATGATGACGATCTTGTCAGACATGGTCAGAGCTTCTTCCTGATCGTGCGTGACAAAGATGAAGGTAATGCCGACTTCCTTCTGGATGTCCTTGAGTTCCATCTGCATTTCTTTTCTCAGGTTCTTATCCAGTGCACTCAAAGACTCATCCAGCAGAAGTACCTTAGGCTCATTGACCAGCGCTCTGGCAATGGCAACACGCTGCTGCTGGCCGCCGGACATCAGGGTAACATCACGCTTTTCAAAGCCTTCCAGACCCACCAGCGAGATCATGCGGGAAACCTTTTGTTCAATGATGTCCTTTGGCATTTTGCGGATATTCAGGCCAAAGGCAATATTGTCATAGACATTGAGATGCGGAAACAGAGCATAGTGCTGAAATACCGTGTTAACATCCCGCTTATAGGCAGGCACACCTGCCTGATCTTCGCCATCAATCAGGATATGGCCTTCATCCGGTTCCAGAAAGCCGCCGATCATGCGCAGCAAGGTTGTCTTGCCGCAGCCGGAAGGTCCCAGCAGCGTCACAAACTCATTCTCATTGATGTCCAGTGAGATCCCCTTGAGAACAACCTGGCGGTCAAATGCCTTTACAACATTCTTGATTTCGATCAGTTTCTTCATTTTCTCTTATCCCCTCTTGTCTTCAAAATACCGGCGGTGTGCTAATCCACAGCACAACAGCTTTGTTTTCCGTACGATTTTCCAGATAGTGCGCCGTATCACCCTTGAGATAGAACGTATCCCCGCGCCGGGCAGCAATACCCTTGCGGTCCGTGTCCCGCATGATGACAATCCTGCCCTGCAGCACATAGCCAAACTCCTCACCCTCATGCGGCTCAATCACCTGAGAGCGTCCATGCGGCAGCAGCTCCATCAGCAGCGGTTCCATGTCATTCTTCTGCGCATTGGGCACAATCCAGTGCAGCACTCTGCCCTCCTGCTCATCCACAAAAGCATCCTGCGGTGTAAACACAATCTTCTCTTCCCCTTCCTCCTTGAAGAAATGCGAAAGATCCGTACCCAGCGCCTCACAAATATCATCCAGCGTTGCCAGAGATGGTGCGGTCAGATTCCGTTCCAACTGGCTCAGAAAGCCCTTGGTCAGTTCTGTCCGGCTGGCCAGTTCCTGCAGAGTCAGCTCATTCTTGATGCGCAGCTGCCTGATTCGATTGCCAATATCTATCACTTGCAAGCCCCCTCTCATGTTTAGTTTAGCTAAACCAAAAATGACTTTTTAACAAACCTTGCTTATTATACCGGACCGCTTCACTTATGCAATACTTTTTGTTTGCAATCTCTAAACTTCTGGCCCAGAAAAAGACCTGCTGCAGAAAAATCCAGCAGGATGCTTTCAAATGAACATGTTCTTTACAGCTTTCCAGCATGATTGTCCAGCCATCGCATGAAAAAAACCGGTTCCATGAGCCCGGATATCTGTTAGGCAAAGATGATGCATGCTGCAGCATTCTCTCAACTGCCTCACAGTTTTCAGCTGAAGAGCATCATAAGACACGCAGTCTTTTATCCTTCGGGAGAACCTTGCCAGAGATCAGAAAGACAGCGTAGATTTTGTCAAAAGAAAAAATCTGCAGTCATCGCTGCAGATTTTCGTTTGCTTTCTTACTTTGCTTTATTGATGAGTTCCTGAACTGCTTCTTTCGGCTGGAAGCCAACAGAGCTGCCGGCAACCTCACCGTTCTTGAATGCAATCAGGGTCGGAATGGACATGATGCCATAGCGCTCAGCAACTTCCGGGTTGTCATCCACGTTGACCTTGATAAAAGTCACATCGCTGTTTTCACCTGCCAGCTGCTCAACGACCGGTCCCAGCATCTTGCACGGTCCGCACCAGTCTGCATAAAAGTCTACAAATACACTCTTGTTGTTCTTCAGTGTCTCATCATATTCCGCTGTATTCTTGATGATATTCATTATTGTTTCCTCCGTTTACATTGGACAGTATGCCAAATCATTTCCGGAAAGAAAAGTGAAATGCTCAAAGCCGCTTTGCGGCAGCTTCATCCAGCACAACCGTCACATCATCATGGCGCTGCAGGATGCTTGCCGGGCAGTCTGTTGTAACTTCACCCTTGATCATGCCATAGACTGCATCAGCCTTATTGGCACCTGTGGCAATCAGCACAATCTTTCTTGCCCGCATGATGGATGCCAGTCCCTGTGTAATAGCCTTGGTCGGAACCTTGGACTTGTCGCCGCCAAAGAATCTGGCATTGTCAGAGATTGTCTGTTCCTTGAGGTCAGTCACATGGGTCACGGAATCAAGCGGCGTACCCGGTTCATTGAAGGCAATGTGGCCATCAGAGCCAATACCAAGAACCTGCAGATCAACGGTATGCTTTGCCAGCTCTGTCTCATAGTCTGCAGCTGCCTTTTCAGGATCATTGGTGCTGCCATCCGGTACATGGATGTTCTCTTCCGGGCAGTCGATGCCGTCAAAGAGGTTTTCATGCATGAAATAGTAGTAGCTCTGCTCATCGGTATGCTTGAGACCGACATATTCATCCAGATTGAACGTCAAAGCATTCTGATAGGATGTACCGTTTTCCTTGTGATCCTGGATCATCAGCTTGTAAAGACCAACTGGTGAGCTGCCGGTTGCCAGACCCAGCACTGGTTTTTCCTTGCGCATGATGTCCTTCATCAGCTTGAATGCCTGTTCGCTGACTTCGTCATAGTTCTTGCAGACAATAATGTTGAACATAGTGAATGATATTCTCCCTTCTGAAAAGCCTTACATGAAAAAGAATATCAGGACGGGTTTCCAGTGTCAATCTCAGAACACTGTAATGTCATAACCTGCATGGAACGTATCATGCGGCTGCAGGAACTGGGTGCCTTCCCGCTTTTCAAACGGCACTTTGACCTGTTCAAAATCGGTGTGGGAATACCACGGCTCAATGCATACAAACGGTGCATGCGGGCTCCAGAATGCCAGCCATTCAAAGCCGGTGAAATGTACCTTTACACCATGGCTGCCATCGTTGAGTGATACCTCATCACTGTCAGGATGATGAATGATGATCGTCTGACTCAGTGCATCCGGATGCAGGGACATCCGTTTTGCCCCGGCCAGATACGTTTCTTTCCAGGTGAACGTTTCCGGTGCATTGAAGTCAATATGATAGTCTTCATACTTCTTTGCCGGATCACTCGGGCAGTTGAAAGCCGGATGCAGGCCGAAGTTGAACGGCATCACTTCTTCATTGTCATTGGTGATTTCATAGCGGATGGACAGCTTTGCGCCTTCCAGGTGATAGGAAATGGTCATCGTGAAATGGAACGGATACTGTTTCAAGGTTTCTTCACTGTCTTTCAGCTGCATCACGATATTGCTGTCATCATGATGAATGCAGGTGAAATCACTGTGTCTGGCAAAGCCATGATTGCCGGTATGATACTCTTTGCCATTGATATGGAGTGTATCATCCCATGTCTTGCCAACCATCGGAAACAGGGTCGGGTTGCGGCCTGACCAGTACCTGGGATCTCCATTCCACATGTACTCAAAGCCGGTCTTTGCCAGTGTGAAGCTGTGAATCTCGGATGCGTGCTCATCAATGGTGACTGCCGCTTCCTCATTTTTCATTGTATAAACTGCCATACGATTCCTCCTGAACACATCATACCCCAAAGAAAAAGGTGCTTCAATGCACCTTATTCCCAACCTGTTCCAAAGATTGTCTCCGGACGGACTTTGCATGGTGCCGAAGCACCATTTTCACAGATTCTTTCCGTCCTGGAATTCCAGCCGGTATTCATCGCCATGTCGCCATTCCAGTTCTCGGCATAATACGAGAAGTTGGAAGCATCGCCAAGATAATACACACAGATATGGCAATGCGGGCCGGTCGAGTTGCCGGAGGAACCGACATTGGCCAGCCGGTCGCCGGCATTGACTACCTGTCCGGTGGATACCGAGAAGGATCCGGTTAACAGATGGTAGTATTTGACACCATAGGCGGAGCCATTGACGCTGACCAGCAGCAGGATTTCATTGCCGCCGCCGACCACCGGGCAGTAGTCGCCAAGATGGCCATAGCCGCAGCCGGCATCATGGGCATACAGGACAACACCGTTGGCCGCTGCTACGACATAGGACTGGCCATAGACAACACCATAGCCGAAGTCTTCACCATAGTGCTTGCCGCCGGAAGCGTAATACCATGTGCCTGCACCGGGCGTCATCTTGACACCGGGCACCGGCCATGTCCATCCGTCACTGGCTGTCACCTGGCCAAGGGCATCCGATATATTCTTCATCTGTGACTGAATGTCTTCGATATTGGACACAATCGAAGCTCGCTGGGCCATCAAATCTGCCTGCTGCTGTTCATATTCCTGCTGGATGACCTGTGCCTCATACTGCTTTGCAAGCACATCATCCTGCTTCTGTTTCAGCTCACCCTGGCTGGTCTGCAACTGTGCCTTGGCATCATTCAGGGACGCAATCAGATTATTCAGCTGTACTAACAGCGAATGGCTGTAGGATGTGATATCACTGAGACCATTGGCCACCCGGATCAGATCTTCAAATGATTTGGCACCCATCAGAATATCCACCATCGTTGACAGCCGCATCGTCGGCTGGGCATTGACAATCTGACGGTTCACCTTCTCACGCAGAGAAGCTTCGTTTTCTTCCTGTTCATTGATCTGTGCCTGCTGATCATCAATCTGTGTCTGCAGGGAATTGATCTGCGCATTGAGATTATCAATCTGGGTCTGATAGTCGGAGATCTTAGCGGCATATTCTTCAATGTTGGCCGCAATCTGCTCCTTCTGGCTGTCAATATCCGCAATCGATGCAGACAGTGAATCAGACTGGGATGACATATAATCCACGAAGCCCTGACAGGAAGTCTTTTCCGCTGAAGTCAGATTTCCCGATGTGCAGAGATTTGTCCAGTATGTTGTATCGGAATAATCATCATCTGCGCGTATGGGCAGAACACTGACTGCCAGCATGATGCTCAGCAGCGGAATCAAATGGCGTCCCTTCATAAAGCTCCTCCAAAACAGGAGTATTATACCATTTCTCTGCTTTGTTTGTCTCAGGCGGCAGCCTTGGTCACATCCACCCATCCCTTTGCACCGCTGTACTGCTCCAGTTCTTCCAGAGAAACACAGATGGCATTGTTGTGGGCACCGGCCGCCGGCCATACCTTGTCCCAGTGTTTCAGACTCTCATCCAGATACACATCCACACCTGGCTTCAGGCCAAACGGGCACACACCGCCCGGTTCATGACCGACATATTCCATCAGCTGTTCTGCACTCATCATCTTTGCCTTGGTATGAAAAGTTTCCTTGAACTTATGATTGTCAATCCGGGCTGTGCCTTCACACACCACCAGCACCGGCTGATCTTCCACCATGAATGCCATCGTCTTGGCAATCTGTGCTTCTTCAATATGCAGAGCTGCTGCGGCCAGAGCCACCGTAGCTGTAGACTCATGCAGCGTCTGGATCCGATCCGCGATTCCCTTTTCCTCAAAGAACGTTCTGACACTTTCTGCTGACATATGCATCCCTCTGTCTAACTCATATTGCGTCGATGATAGCACAGAAACAAAAACGCCTGTATGCACAGGCGCCTTCTTTGTTATATGCGTTAGTTATAACTGGTACAAAGCTGCGTATTTATCTCTCAGATACTGAATGTAGTAGTCCGGATTGAACGGCTCACCCGTTACTTTGACCATCAGCTCTTCTGCCGGATAGCGGAAACCATACTGATGAATATGTGTCTTCAGCCAGCTGATGCAGTCCTTGTAGCGGTTATTGGCAAGGGCATCATCCACGTCGAGATCCTTCTTCATGGCATGCATGAACTGAGCCGCATAGGCAGAACCAAGGGCATAGGTCGGGAAGTAGCCAAAGTCACCATCTGCCCAGTGCACATCCTGCAGAATGCCTTCACTTGCCTTTTCAGCATGTACGCCAAGATACTTCTGGTACATATCATTCCATGTCTGATCCAGATGATCCGTGGAAATGGAGCCGTTAAACAGTCCCTTCTCGATCTGGTAGCGCACCAGGATATGCAGCGGATAGGTCAGCTCATCCGCTTCCGTTCTGACCAGAGACGGTCTTGCCACATTGATTGCTTTGACAAAGGCATCCAGGGACACATTCTGCAACTGCTGCGGGAAGACTTCCTGCAGACGCGGATAGTTGTATGTCCAGAATGCTTTTGTTCTGCCAAGATAATTCTCACAGAAGCGGGACTGTGACTCATGCAGGGCACATGGAATACCTTCGGAGAGAATCATGCCGTCATACTTGGGATTGCAGTCATGTTCATAATAGGCATGGCCAACTTCATGCACAGTGGACAGCACCGCACTGATAACATTGTGTTCCAGATACTTTGTCGTTGTCCGGCAGTCATTTTCACAGATCCAGGATGTAAACGGATGTTCGGTCTCATTCTGATAGCCCCAGCTGTGATCAAAGCCAAGATATTGCAGCAGGCCGGTCATGAACTTCTTCTGGCCTTCCACCGGATAGTCCTGATACAGGAAGCCATCATCAATCTGCTTTGCTTTTTCAACCTCTTCCAGCAGCGGCACAAGATCCTTCTGCACCTTTGCAAAGAAGGCATCATACTTCTGCTGATTCATGCCCGGCTCATAGTCATCCAGCATGCGGTCATACAAAGACAGATCGCTCTGACGGTAGCCATACAGCTTCTTTTTAGCTGCAATGACATCTGCCAGCACCGGTGCAAAGGAATCATAGTCATTGGTCTGCTTTGCCTTGAGCCATACATTCCAGGATGTATCAATCAGATTGCGGTATGCCACAAACTCATCATGCGGAATGCAACGGTTGTTGTCAGCTTCCTTCAGATACAGCTGCACAGCTCTCCTGTCATCACCATCCAGTGTTTCATCCTTGTTCAATGCGCTCAGAATCTCATACATTTCCGGATCTGTTTCAAGAGAAAACAGCTGGCCGGCAAGATAAGCAGAACGCTTGTCACGGTACGCATTGCCGCCCGCAGGCGCAACGGTCTGCTTGTCGATTTCAATCGTATTCAGTGCCATCCGGTATGCCGAGATGGCAAAGATCCAGTCATGATATTTCTGCAGCATTTCTTCTTTGGTCATTACTTGTCTCCTTCTATCAGGCCGATATGCACAAATGCCTTGTACAGGCCGTCATTGTCCACATCATCGGTCACATAATCAGCAGCAGCCTTGATCTCATCGCCGCCGTTGCCCATTGCTACATTGTACGCGCACAGCTCAAACATAGACAGATCAATCTTGGCATCGCCAAAGGAAATCGTATCCTTCTGATCCGCATGCAGGTATTTCAGCAGCACATCAATGGCATGCTTTTTCGTGATGCCTTTGGGGCCAAGATCCCCAAACAGGGCTTCTTCACCCTTGCCGCCCCATGTATTGGCCTCCAGTTCAGGGAATTCCTTTTTGCTGTCAAGATGGTCCTGGTAGGAAGACAGGATGAAGGAAACCTTGTTGATGTCATCACGGTACAGCTGTTCCTGCGGCAGATGAATAAACGAATTCACAAAGGAATCTGCACCCTTCTGGGCATCGGTGAGATCCGCACCCTTGCCCAGTGCATAGCGGGTCATGACGGCGGGTCCCTGCACAAGCATGTCATCATTGCAGTACATGCCGGAATTGGCTTCCAGATAGAAGCCCAGATGGCGTTCACAGCACCAGTCGACAATGTGCTTTGTCTCTTCTTTGCTCAATCCCTGGTGCATGACCACATGGCCATGATCTTCCACATAGGCACCATTGCCGCCGATCATGCCATCCAGCTCACACAGATGGCGCTGTTCAATCTCCGCTTTGGAGCAGCCCGTGCAGATATACACACGGTGGCCATTGGCACGTGCTTCTTCCACTGCCCTTGCTGCACTTTCAGGCAGCTCGGCATGGTAGTTGATCAGTGTCCCATCCACATCCAGAAAGACAATTTTCTTATTCATGTTTCTCTCCTTACGGCAGCATATTCCCTGCTGCTTTGTAAATATCGTACCATTCGGTTCTGGTCAGCTGAATATCCGCGGCCTTGGCGCCATTGATCAGACGGGCAGGCTTACTGGTGCCAAGCACCACCTGCATATCAAATGGCAGACGCAGAATCCAGGCATAGGCAATCGTATCTTTGCCAACACCATAGCGCTCGCCAATCTCCTGCAGCTTCTGGTTCAGGGCAGCATACTTCTCTGCATTCAGAAACACGCCTTCAAAATATCCCATCTGCAAGGGAGACCATGCCTGAATGGCCATATGATGCTGCGCACACCAGTACAGCGTCCCGCCATCGCGGTCAATGCCGGCATCATTGTGCATATCCACGTTTAATCCTGCATCAATCAGTACCGTATGGGCACAGCTGAGCTGGACCTGATTGCACCAGAGTTTCTGGGCCAGGCCAGACTGCAGATAGGACATCTGTGCCGGGTTTTCATTGGATACGCCGAAATGGCGCACCTTGCCAGCTTTCTCGAGCGTATCAAAGGCTTCTGCAACTTCTGATGGCTCCATCAGGATATCCGGCCTGTGCAGCAGCAGAGAGTCCAGATAATCTGTGTGCAGGCGTGACAGGATGCCATCCACGCTTTTGAGAATATGTTCCTTTGAGAAGTCATACATGCCATCATGGATGGCACATTTGCTCTGGATAAACATGTTCTCCCGCTTTTCGGGGTGCTTTGCGATCCAGCGGCCGAGCACTTCCTCACTCTTGCCGCCGCCATAAATATCCGCTTCATCAAAGAAGTTGATGCCATTGTCCAGGGCTGTTGAAACAAATGCGTCTGTTTCTGTTTCACACAGGCCGGCAATCCGCATGCAGCCGGCACCGATGACAGATACCTGCTGTGATCCGATTGTAATTGTATGCATAACAATCCTCCTGCCTGTATTGTAGCCCAGAAAGCGTATACAGGCATAAGAAAAGGCATCATCAGGATGCCTTCTGGGGATTGCGTCTGCCTTTGCCAAGAAACCAGTCACGTTTCCAGATTGCAATCAGGATGATCACAATCTGCAGGATGATGGCCATAACCATGTAGAAATATTCACCGCGGATCAGGAAATGTCCGGCAAAGCAATTGCACAGGATCTGGATCCAGCTGGAGACTGCCACGGCCATGGCATACTGACCGGCACGGATGTCGGTTCTTGCCGCAAAGTACGGGATGAAGCCATTGGGAATGCCGGGAATCATGCATGCCAAAGCAAAGATGAAGGCAGGCTTGGTGCTGTTGATCTTGCTGGTGATCCAGCCTGCTCTTTTTTCAACATTGAAAGCAGACTGCAGGGCAGATCCGAACTTGCGGGCAAAGATGAAGACCAGGACGTTGCCTGCGACAAAGCCGGCATAACAGGCAAGGAATGCCTTCCACCAGCCATAAATCACACCGGCAACGATATGAATGACCATGCCCGGGAAGAAGATGGAAACAACCTGCAGGATTGTTAACAGGAAGATGGAAAGCAAGCCGGAAGCTTCATTCTGGGAATTCAGATAGGCTGTCAGTTCTGCCTGATCGCCATTGCGCAGGATCGTGAACAGTGTTGCAAAAAAGTCACCAAAAAAATGATAGATCAGCCAGATGGTCAGGACCATCACACCGATGATGGCAATCACCGGCCATATTTTTGAGAGCTTTTTCTTGTTCATCTTCCCCATCTCTTCCTGAAAGTCTCATGTATGATATCACAGATTGCCTGCTTCACAAATACAAAAAAACTGTCCGGATTTCTCCAGACAGCTTTTCACGTGCATTACTTAGCGTAGTCAGCAGCACTCTGACCAGCAATTCTGCCGAAGACAACGAAGTCAGCAACAGCATTGCCGCCCAGACGGTTGGCACCATGCACACCGCCGGTAACTTCACCTGCAGCGAACAGACCCGGGATCACTTCGTCGGAAGTATTGATGACCTCAGCAGAAGTATCGATCTTCAGGCCGCCCATGGTGTGATGAACGCCCGGCTGAACCTTGATGGCATAGTACGGAGCCTTATCCAGCTTGTTGGCAAAGGTTGTACGGTTGAAATCAGGATCGCTCTTGTTTTCAACATCTGTATTCCATGTATTCATGGTCTCGGCAAATGTGGACTCATCAACGCCCATAGCCTTGGCCAGGTCTTCATACGTATCACCCTGTACTGTGTAGCCGGAATCAATGTAGCCCTGAATGACAGCAGAAGCATCGACCATGTTCTGGTCAATGATCAGCCATGCTGTACCGCCGGTCTGAGAATTCTCAGCAGCAGAGACAACATCACGCGTACCAACTTCATCTGTGAAACGCTTGCCTTCTGCATTGACCAGGATCGCACCGTCGCCGCGCAGACCTTCCGTAATCAGATGTGCATTGCCGGAATCATCAACGTGAACAGTCGGATGCAGCTGAATCTGCTTCATATCAACTGTAGCAGCATCAATGCCTTCAGCCGTAGCCATGGTAATGCCCTGTCCCTGTGCACCAGGTGCATTGGTTGTGATGTAGCCCTTGAGATCCGGATTCTGTTCAGCAACCATGTCGTTGTTCGCACCGAAACCGCCGGTAGCCAGAACAACAGCCTTGGCATTGACAGTCACCTTGTTGCCGGACTTGCCTTCAGCCTCAACGCCAGCAGCCTTGCCATCCTTCATCAGGATCTTGTTGGCAGTTGTATCGTAGTAAACCTTGACGCCGAGATCTTCGACATTCTTCTCCAGAATCGGCACAACATACGCACCAACTGCTGTTGTCTTGCCTTCGGCGTTGACCGGACGGTGAATACGCTTGACAGAAGCACCGCCGAACTGGCCGACATTCTTCAGATCAGCACCGATCGAAGACAGCCACTCGATGGAATCTGCAGAATTCTCGCACAGTGTCTTGACCAGGGCAGGATCATTGATGCCCTTGCCGCCGATCAGTGTATCCAGCTCAAACAGCTCTACAGAATCGAAGTAGCCAGTCGGATTTGCCTGATAGGCATCCCACTGTTCCTGTACCGTCTTGGCCAGGTCTGTAATAGCCTGGTTGTCAGCGTACTTGCTGGCAGCTGTATCCAGAGTCTTCTGAACACCAGCGGCCTCATTGAACTGATTTTCATCCTGATAGGATGTCTTGGCAGCGTTCATGCCACCAGTAGAACGTACGGAGTTTCCGCCTGCGGCATCCTGGCTTTCCAGAATGACAACAGACTTGCCTTCATTGGCCGCAACGATTGCAGCTGTCATACCAGCACCGCCGGCACCGACAACAACCACATCAGCGTCTTCCGTCACATCCTCAGCTGCAGCAGCACTTGCCACACTCTGATAGTCATCCGGATTCAGGCCGGCAGACTTCAAAGCTGCCGCAGCTGCTTCCTTGATGGCATTAGATGTAATGGTAGCACCAGAGACTGCATCCACATTCAGTGTATTGCCAGATGCCATCTCACCAGGCAGCTTATCAATGGCCTTGGAGCCAATCCCCTGTGTCTCATCCGGTCCATCTGCCTTGACATCTGTAATCACAGAATCTTTCAGCGTCACTGTTACTGTAACTGTGCCGCCGTTGCCTTTGGCTGTTCCTGTAAAATCACCGGAAACACCCTTGCTCTTGGCACAGCCAGGAATTGCGCCCAGAACCAGAGCCGCGGCAAAAAGGCCGACGGTTCCAAGTCTGAAACCATGTTTCTGATCCATACTCTTCCTCCCATTTAGTGTGAATTTCCACACGCGTAAATAGAATAGCATGGCTTGTGCAAAATACCAATATTTTCGATGGCAGCCTGTCTGCTTTGTTCTTTCTTGGCTAGCATACAATATGCCTTCTTTGTTCATTGTTGCAGGTGCATAAATTGACTGTTTGCCTTTTATTACTAAAATAAGGTTGTTTTTGCTTGCATATGTTTAGGAGGATCTGCATGAGAGTTGGTCTGGATATTGGTTCGACAACCATCAAATGCGTGGTTCTGGACGATCAGAATCAAATCGTTGCCTCAGATTATCAGCGCCATTACAGCCACATCCTGGAAAAGGGTGAGGAAATGCTCACTGATATTGTGAATAAATACCTGCCGGATGGCAAAGCCATTCTGGCCATTTCCGGCTCGGCGGGCATGGGCCTGGCCGATGCGTGCCAGGTACCCTTTGTACAGGAAGTGTTCGCAGAGCGCGTGGCAGCCAACCGGCTCAACCCCGGCACTGACTGCATCATTGAGCTCGGTGGTGAAGATGCCAAGATTCTGTTTCTGACCAACGGCACAGAAGTGCGGATGAACGGATCCTGTGCCGGCGGTACTGGTGCTTTCATTGACCAGATGGCGACCCTGCTGAAGATGGATGCGTCCCAGATGGATGAAGCAGCCTGCAAGGCAGAGCGCACCTATACCATTGCCAGCCGCTGCGGTGTCTTTGCCAAGTCCGATGTACAGCCGCTGATCAATCAGGGTGCCAAAACAGGCGATATCGCTGCTTCCATCTATCAGGCTGTTGTCAACCAGACGATTGCCGGCCTGTCCCAGGGACGCCCCATCCAGGGAAATATCCTGTACCTGGGCGGCCCGCTGACCTTCTCCAGATGTCTGCGGGACAGTTTTGACAAAACACTGCACGTCAAAGGCACATGTCCAAAGAACTCCCTGCTGTATGTCGCCCTGGGGGCTGCGTATTATGCGGATGAAGAACTGGATGTACGCAATGTCATCCGGAATCTTTCCGAATACAGCGGCAAGGCAAAGTATGCTTCGCTGCCTCCCCTGTTTGAAAGCCGGGAGGAATACTGGGACTTCCATAACCGCCATGCAAAGGCAGCTGTCCCCCGTGTTCCCTTTGATGAAACATGCGGACCGGTGCATATCGGCATTGATGCCGGTTCCACGACGATCAAGATTGCCGTGATCAATCATAAAGGTGAACTGCTGTTCACCCGCTATCAGCCCAACAACGGCAACCCGATCCCGATGGTCAAAGAGACCCTGCAGGAACTCTATGAAAAGCACCCGAACCTGTATATCCAGTCCGCTACGGCAACCGGCTATGGCGAACAGCTGATGAAGCAGGCTTTCCATTGTGACTATGGCCTGGTAGAAACCGTAGCTCATTTCACGGCTGCCAAGCATTTCATGCCGGATGTCGACTTCATCATTGATATCGGCGGTCAGGATATGAAGTGCTTCAAGATTGAGGATGGCGCGATCAGTGACATCTTCCTGAATGAAGCCTGCTCTTCCGGCTGCGGCAGTTTCCTGCAGACTTTTGCCAAAGCGCTCAACTTTACCGTGGAAGAATTTGCCATGCAGGGCCTGTTTGCCAGGCATCCGGTGGATCTTGGCTCCCGGTGCACCGTGTTTATGAATTCTTCTGTCAAGCAGGCCCAGAAAGATGGTGCCACCCTTGACTGCATCTCCGCTGGTCTTTCCATCTCGGTTGTCAAGAATGCCCTGTACAAGGTCATCCGTGCTTCCAGTCCTGATCAGCTTGGCCGCCGCATCGTTGTACAGGGCGGCACCTTCTACAATGAAGCCGTGCTGCGTGCCTTCGAAAAAGAAATGGGCGTAGAAGTCATCCGCCCTGACATTGCCGGTCTGATGGGTGCCTATGGTGCTGCTTTGTATGGCTTGCGAAAGAGTAAAAAGGATGCCCAATCTGCCATCCTGAATCAGAAGGAACTGGCAGACTTCAGTCAGAAAGTTACTTCCGTACAGTGTCAGGGATGCGGCAATCACTGTCAGCTGACCATCAATACATTCTCTGATGGCAAGCGGCTGATCTCCGGCAACCGCTGCGAGAAGCCGGTCACCGGCAAGGCATCAGATGATACTCTGAACCTGTATGCCTATAAGCTCAATGCTCTGCTTGCCTATGCAAAAAATCCTGGCAATGGCAATAGAGGCACGATCGGCATTCCGCTATGTCTGAACATGTATGAGCTGCTGCCATTCTGGCATGCCTTCTGGACAACCCTTGGCTTCCGTGTCAAGGTATCCCCTGTTTCCAGCCGTAAGCTGTATCAGGAAGGTCAGGGTACCATCCCAAGTGATACCGCATGCTATCCGGCCAAGCTGTCCCATGGCCACATCATGGAACTGGCAAAGGATCCGGATGTGGATGCCATCTTCTATCCGTGCATGAGCTACAACATGGATGAAGGCCTTGGCGACAATCACTACAACTGCCCGATGGTTGCCTATTATCCGGAAGTGCTGGCCAACAATGTGCCAGAACTGCATGACAAGCTGTTTATTTACGATTATCTGAATCTTGACAATCCAGCGCGCTTCAAGCATGATGCCCCGAAGTATCTGGCCCGCTATTTTCATGGTATTCCAAAGAAGCTTGTGGAGCAGGCGGCCGACGCCGGCTATGCAGAATATGCAAAGCACATGCAGGATATCCGCAGCCATGGCAAATGGATTGTGGAAGAAGCCAGAAAACAGGGCAAACGTATCATCGTCCTGGCTGGCCGTCCCTATCATGTGGATCCGGAAGTCAACCATGGCATTGACAAGCTCATTGTGCGCCAGGGCGCTGCCGTCATCACCGAAGACAGTGTTTCCTGGATCGTGCATAAGTTCCCTACGGCCGTATTGAACCAGTGGACCTATCACAGCCGTCTGTATGCGGCGGCCAGATACTGCACAACCCAGAAAGATATGGATCTTGTGCAGCTGGTATCGTTTGGCTGCGGCCTGGATGCCATCACAACCGATGAAACCAAGGAAATTCTGCAGGAAGGCGGCAAGCTGTACACCCAGCTCAAGATTGATGAAATCACCAATCTTGGTGCCGTCAATATTCGGATCCGCTCTTTGTTTGCGGCCCTGGACGAGCAGAAGGAAAAAGAAGAAAAGGAGTGACTATGCAGTATCTCACACCGAATTTCACCAAGGATATGCTGAAGGATTACACGATCCTGATCCCCAACATGGCACCGATTCAATTTGCTTTGATTCAGGCAGCCCTGGACAGTGAAGGATGCCACGTGGAAGTATTGAAAAACCGTGGATCAAATGTATCCCAGCTTGGCCTTCGCTATGTACATAACGATACGTGCTATCCTGCCCTGCTGGTCATCGGCCAGTTCCTGGATGCGCTCAACAGCGGTGAGTATGATCTGCACCACACTGCCCTGCTGATCTCACAGTCCGGCGGCGGCTGCCGTGCGTCCAACTATATCAAGCTGCTGCGCAAAGCCCTTGTCAAAGCAGGCTATGGCTATATTCCGGTCGCCTCGATCAATCCGACTGGTCTTGAAAAAGGATCCCAGATGCCATTTACCCTGAAGATGGGTGAGAAGGTACTGGCTGCCGCGGAGTATGGCGATATGATCGATGCCCTGCGCAATCAGATCCGTCCCTATGAAAATGAACCCGGGGCAGCCGATGCCTGGAGTGATAAATGGATCCATACGATCTCAGGCTGGATGCATGCGAACAAGAACTATACGATTCCGGCGATGAAGCACTGCTTCAAAGAGATTGCCCGCGATGCTGCCAGAGTACCGATCACCCGTATCCAGAAAGTTAAGGTCGGCGTGGTTGGCGAAATCTATGTCAAGTTTTCACCGATGGGCAATAATGAACTTAAAAAGTTCCTGGAAGAGCAGGATTGTGAAGTGAACATGCCGGGACTGATGGGATATGTCAACTACTGTGTGAAAAACTTCCAGATGGATATTCAGCTCTATGGCGGCAATAAGATCACTGAGCTTGGCTGGAAGGCTGCCTTGAAAGTGCTGGATGGCATTGGTGTTTCGATGTCAAAAGCAATGCAGGCATGCGGCTTCTATGGCGAAGAAAGCTTCTATGATTTGATCAAGGGGACCCAAGGCATTATTCATCTTGGTGCCAAGATGGGTGAAGGCTGGCTGCTGTCCGGTGAAATGGTATCTTTGATCAAGGGCGGCTATCCCAACATCATCTGTGCCCAGCCCTTTGGCTGTCTGCCCAACCACATCATGGGCAAAGGCGTGATCAATACGATCCGTGCCAAATACCCGCAGGCAAATATCAGTGCGATTGACTATGACCCCAGTGCCACCAAGGTCAATCAGGAAAACCGCATCAAGCTGATGCTTGCAGTGGCCAAAGAGAATCTGGCCAAACAGAATGCATAAGGACCGCACGGTCCTTTTTCTTTTGGCATGCTATACTAAAATCAGAGGTAGATATGATTATGACAATTCAGGAACTGGAAGCTTTTATCAATGCGGCAGAAAGCGAAATCTATGTCACGCCGGATGGCAGTGTGCACCGCTACAGCACATCAGCTGCCGAAGAAATCCTGCGCCTTGAAAAAGAGCTTGGCTGCGTGCTGTTTGACCGCCAGGGCATGGCCTCCGGCCGTCTGACCAAAGCAGGAGAAGCACTGCTGCCGATGGCAATTGACTTTGTGCGCCGCTATCATGCCATGGTCAGAGCCATGGATCCGTATAAAACCGGAGAGCGCCGCACCCTGTATGTCGGCCATCTGCCCATCCTGCGCCAGTACCGCCTGAATAGCTTCTTCCGCAACTTTGAAGATGAGCATCCTGAATGTGAGCTCCATCTGGAGGAAGGCGAAGTACCCACCCTGCTGAAAGGACTGAACAGCGGCTATTTTGATGCCATTGTTGCCCGCCGCAGCCAGGTATTGGGAAATGATTATGAAATTGTGCAGCTGGCCGCCGACGAGGTAGCAGCGATTGTCTGCAGCAGCCACCCTGCCGCAAAGCGCAAAAGCATTACCCTGCGTGAATTGAAGAATGAATCTTTCTATCTCAGCAATCCCCACAGCGGTTCCTATTCTTTCTGCAGACAGCTGCTGATCGCAAGCCACATCTCTACAGAAAATGTGCATACCGCTGACATTGATAAAATTCTCGATACCGTCAGGCGTACACATGGGGTTGCATTGCTGCCGATCTCAACCCTGAACGTTGCCAAGGCACAGGGGCTGGCGGCAGTGCCATTACAGCCGGAAGGATCCATTCCGGTTGTGCTTGCCTGCAGGAAGAACCACAAAGACAATACCTATCTGGATGAACTGATGGCCAAGGCAGAAGAACGTGCCAAAGCCATTCCGGCAATCTGAAAAAACGGCGGTGCCTCATGCCGAGAGCACAGCCGTTTTCTTTCCCTTTCTGGGAAAGGATGAATCATTTGCCAGTGCAAAGACCACTGCCTGCACCGTCAGGGAATGGCGCACAAAGTAAGGATCAAACCCAATGGAGCCATCCCCGTGCCGGTAGAAGTGAGAAACCTGCTCACTTCCATTGAGCTGCCAGACAACCTCTGTACAGCCAGCATTTTTCTTCACACTTGTCACAACAATCGTCTTCATCATAAAAAAGCACCTGCCTTTCTGAAACAGCCATTATAAAAAGCTGTTCCATAACCGCCTGTGCTTTTCGTGATGTGTCAGTATCATAGATCAACTTCATCCTCTTTGCAAGAGGAAAAAAGATCTGCTGTCAAAACAGATCTTTCTTCATTACTTTGACTGCAGGATGAAGCCGCTCTGTCCCGGCAGAACGCCATCTTTGATTTCCTGATCAAAGGTGCTGTAGATGACATCTTTCTGCTGCAGCTTTGTCCCAAAGGATTCGCGGGATGGATTGATCACAACAGTCAGCTTTTCTTTGTCATCATGACGTTCATAGATCAGCGGATAATCATCACTGACCAGCGTGAAGCCGCTGGAAGCCAGGAAGCAGGAATGTTCTTTGCGGAAGGCAAGCAGACGCTTCACTTCACTGTACAAAGAAGCAGGATCTTTCTTTTCCGTTTCCAGATTGACCTCCTGATACTTTTCTTCATCAATCGGCAGATACAGAGAAGCAGGATCACCCGCTGAGAAACCAGCATTCGTGCTGGCATTCCACTGCATCGGCGTGCGGGATCCTGTGCGGAAATAGCCGCCTTCATGGCTTGGCAGATTCAGCTTCCGCATGCCGATCTCATCGCCATAATACGTAAACGGAACACCCGGCATCGTATACAGGAACAGGAAGGCAAGCTTCTGGGCAGCTGTATCCAGCATTGTGGCAAGACGGTCCATATCATGGTTGCCGCTCGGGATGCAGATGAGACCTTTGCCTTTTGTCAAATCACGGTTAGCCATGTACAGACGGAAGAATTCCTTCAAAGAGCCCTTGCCTTCTCTGGCAAAGAATGGTGTCTTTGTCCTGAACAGATCCAGATAATGGCTGGGGCCAAAGTGCAGCAGGAAATCCATATCAAAGCCGGCCTGCAATGCCTGTTCCGGCTGTCCCCATTCAGAGACAAAGCGGGCATCCGGGAACTGCTTTCTGACATGAGAGAAGATCTCATTCCAAAGTGCAATGGTTCCCTTTCTTTCCGGATCATTCTTGACCAGAGAGCCAGCCATATCAACACGGAAGCCGTCACAGCCAAGCCCGCACCAGAAGGCAATGATCTTTTCGATCTCTTTTCTGGTCGACTGCGGGCCTTCATCGTTGACGCCCTGTTCCCAGTCACAGCCCTCATCTTTATGGTAGAAGCCATAGTTCAAAGCCGGCTGGGCAGTGAAGAAATTGGTAGCACAGGCTCCGTCACGGTCAAAGCCGCCCCGCAGCCAGCCTGTGATCGAGCCGACATTCTGCGGTGCATTCCATACCATATCTGTCCAGATATAGCGGTCCGTATACGCATTGCGCACAGGTAGACTGGACTGCTTGAACCAGTCACATTCAACACTTGTATGCCCCGGCACCAGGTCCAGCAGGACATGCATGCCCAGAGAATGGGCCTTTTCAAACAGCTTCACCAGGTCTGCATTGGTACCATAGCGGGCAGCTGTTTTGTAATAGTTTCTGACATCGTAGCCGGCATCCACAAACGGCGAATCATAGCAGGGATTGATCCAGATGGCATTAAAGCCAGTGTCATGGACCTCATCCAGCTTTTCAATGATGCCTTGAAAATCACCGATTCCATCACCATTGGCATCGCGGAAAGACTGTGGATAAATCTCATAGAAGACGGCATTCTGCAGCCAGTCATTCTCCTTACAGCTTGAATTCATCCTGCACACTCCTTCCTGCAAGCCACACCTTGATATCGATATCACTGCCAGCCATCCGGATCATATTTTCACTCTTCTCCGGGAAGATCCGGGAAGACATCACCGTTTCACCATCATTGACAAAGATTTCAATGGCGGAATGATCCACAAAAATCTGCATCTTTGACAAGCCTTTGTCCAGATGGACAGAGCGGGACGTGCCAAATTCTGTATTGAACTGATTCGCCATCGCAGAGCGGTCAATTGTTAACTTCTTCTTGTCAGCGTCATAGGCAATCTCAAAGCCTCTTTCCCTGCCCCAGGTAAACAGATTCAGGGTCAGCGATTTATCCTCGGCATTGTTAACTTCCATGATGCAGGCACGCGGCATTTCGGCATGCATCTGATCTTTGACAATGGAACCATTGCGCACTTCAAAGATCAGATCCTTCTTCAGACTGTCCGCATCCTTGACAGGTCTCTGCATCAGTTTGCCATTTTCAATTGTCAATTGACGGGGCAGACTGATCAGGCCATCCCAGCCCTCTTCATCCGTTGCCGGATAGGTATAGTCAGAACACCCAAACCAGCCTTCCAGAATCGCTGCATCCTTGTACAGAGACTGGTTTGCACACTGCGCCGCATAGAACTCAAAGCCGGCATCCAGCATCTGCAGATCACCATCCGGAATAAACTCCATGTGATACAGATCCAGATCACCAACCAGGCAGACATTGTTGAACTTATTCAGGAACCTGTCTTTGTGAGCAGGCAGACCCTGCGGCGAGAAGATCAGTACATACTTGTCACCGATCTTTTCAATATCCGGGCACTCGATCATGTAGCCAAAGTCATCCATGCCGCGCACTTTCAGCTCACCGAGTTTCTGCCAGCCGGTATGAATCTGATTCGAACGGTACATCAGGAACTTTCCCTGCTTCTTCAGATTCTGCGCACCCATCAGAATATAATACATTTCATCTTCATGGCGCCGGAAGATCTTCGGATCGCGCTGGTGCTCCGTATACTCCTTGTCTTCCTGGATCAGCGGCTCCTCATACTTCAGAATCCGGTTGTCCTGATTCATGCCAGCCAGCAGCTGATACGGATGACGGATATAGTTTTCATCCCGGTTATTGCCCGTGTAGACAAAATAGACAAGATCATCTTCCACCAGTGCACTGCCAGAATAGCAGCCATGGTTGTCATACCAGGTATCCGGCTTCATGCCCAGACCGACATTTTCAAAATGGACAAGGTCATCCGACTGCACATGGTACCAGTGCTTCTGGCCATGCACAGGTCCAAACGGGAACCACTGGTAAAACAGATGCCATTTGCCCTTGTACCAGCAGAAACCATTGGGATCATTCAGCAGGCCTGTCACCGGCTGCACATGGTACTGGGTACGCCAGATCGAATGAGAAATCTGCTCATGGGCATGCGCCAGTTCATCATAATCCTTCGCTGTCAGCGTACGGCTGCGTTCTTCTCTTGACCAAACTTTCATCGCTTTGCCTCCATTTGTATTTCTTTGTATCTCTTCCTGCATATTTTACTATGACTGTACAGACTATTGTCACATTTCCAGCAGGGCTTTGCACAGCTCTGCGGCATCATGCACAATCAGATCCGGCTGATGGGCACGCAGAAACGCTTCACTGCGGAATCCCCACGCCACGGCAATACTGGCTGTACCGGCATTTCTGCCCGTTAGAATATCGATCTCTGAATCACCGATATAGGCCGCATTGGCCGGGGAAATACGTCCTGCCTGCAATGCGGAAACAACCATGTCCGGCGCCGGCTTGCGGCGCATCTTTGCACTGTTGCCGACCACATAGTCAAAGCAGCCTGGAAAGTACTTTTCTGCCAGCACCTGTACAGACGGATCCGGCTTATTGGATACCACCGCCGTAAACACCCGGTTTTCTCTGAGCTTTTTCAGCATCTCAACAATGCCGGGATATGGAGAAGTCTGCTCCGCATTGTGGGCAAAGTAGTACGGCTCCCACACGCCGACAATCTTTTTTGCCAGGGCTAGATCCAGATGCGGCGAGATGGCATCATGGTCTGTGCCTACCTGTTCCAGCTGATCCAAGCCATAGCCCTTTTCAACAGCCAGAGCACGGCAGATGGCCACCTGTCCGCCCGAGCCAAAGAAGCTGCGGATCTGATCCGGTGTAAAGTCATGGCGGTGCCCGCATGCACCCATGGCATAATTCAAAGCACCGCCCATATCTGCCACGGTATTGAGCAGTGTGCCATCCATATCAAAAACAGCTGCCTGTGCACTCATAGCATACCTCCCAGATCCATCAGGATCAGAATCACAATGACCACGATGGGCATGATCCGGAAACTGATCAAAGAAAGGATATTCAGAAAGGATGAGCGTTTGCGTACATTGACAATCGAAGACCATTCGCCTTCTTGATCCAGAATCCGCAGCGCTGCCTGCAGCACAATCTCAAGCACAATACAGATGATGCCCAGCGGCCAGCGCAGAGCGGATGGCAGCCACGTATAGGCAATCACCCATGCCCCGAAAAACAGCAGAACGATGGCACCTGCTTCATACAGAAGCCGGCATCTTTCGTCCTTCTTCATGCGTCCTCCACTGTATACTGAATGATCTGCACGCTAGTCTGTCCTGCTTTTACAATCGGCTTGGCGCAGACATCCGGGTAATTGATGGCATTTGGATGCCATGCACATTCCAGGCAGACAGCGCTCTGCGGTTTATGCACGATGCCATATTTGCCCGTTTCTCCTTCCAGCCAGTTAGCCGAATAGATATGCACGCCAGGCTGGTTTGTCTGCGCTGTTAACAGCAATCCGCCGCCCTGCAGCTTTGCCACCGTGCGCAGACTTTCACCCTGTACTGGATAGAAGTGATCATAGCCTCTTGCCACATGCAACTGGGGATCATCCTGATCCAGGTCCTTGCCGATTTCCTTCATCGCACGGAAATCAAACGGTGTGCCTGCCACCGGCCGCACCTCATCCATGCCCATGCCGTTTTCATCATCCGGCACATAGCCATCCGCATTGACCTGCAGAAGATGATGGCGGATATCCTCACTCTGTTCCAGATTGAAGTAGGAATGATTGGTAAAGGCAAACAAGGTATCCTGATCAGCCGTTCCTTCTGCCGTGATGGAAACACCGCGGTCCAGCAGCGTGTATGTCACACGCACATCCAGATTTCCCGGATAACCTTCTTCACCATCTTTGCTGAGATAGCAGAACACAATGTGATCATCCCCTGCTTCTTTGACCTGCCAGAGCTTCTTGTCAAAGCCTTCGATGCCGCCATGGTTGCAGTTGCCATTATTATTGATCGGCAGCTGGTATGTTTTTCCGTTTAAAGAGAACTGCCCTTTGCCAATGCGGTTGGCAGTGCGGCCGATGCTGGCCCCGATATACGATGTCTGACTCTGATAGCCATGGATATCATCAAACCCTTTGACGATATCCTTTCCGCTCTTTTTGTCAATAAAGCGCACCAGGGTGGCGCCATAGTCACAGACACTGATGGAAACTTTCTCATTTTCCAGTGTATACAGTGTTGTTTCACGCCCTTTTGTATCGATTCCAAATGATGATTGTTTCATACGGTTCCTCCGTCTCCATTGTACCGCAGAGCCCTTAAGAATCGTGAGCCAGACTTGTATTCCCACGTGAAAAACCGTATCCTATTACATTGTTATCAAGGATAAATGCATGAAAATCTGGATTGATGAAGAAAACGATGACCGGCAGGAAACAGAAAGCCAGCCCGCAACAGATACAGATGAGCAGGAAGAAGTCAGGGTAGACCGCAGTGACCGCCATATCCTGTATGCCATTCTGTTTGAAGTGCTGATGGGGGCCTTTGTATGGCTCAAGTCTGCCAAGGCCGGTATGAACTATCTGTATATTCTGGCACCGATGCTTGTCATCACCGGCCTGGCCGGCAATTATGCCTACCAGAAAAATGCCGACATGAAACTGTTTGGGGCCGTGGCAAAACTTTCAGCGGCGGGCATCGGCCTGCAGCTGACCATTGATCAGGTGTATAACCCGATTGGCACCTTTAGTGTCATTAAATATCTGATCTCACTTGTCATTGCGGTGATCTTCCTGATCTTTTACAGCTATTTCCGCAAACTGCTGAACAAGCAGGGAACCGTCTATGTCATGATGGCCGTCTCCGCTGCCATCTATCTCTTTCTGGCAGTCAGAGGCTATGACCCCAATGGCTATGGCACCAATGCATGGATTTCCATTGCCGGCTTCACGATCCAGATGACTGACTTCACCAAAGTCAGTGCCCTGCTGTTCTATGCCTCTTTATTCTCTTCTCAGCTGCGCTTTGAAGAAGATAAAGTACTGCTGCTGTCCACCATCTTCTTTCTCATTAACCTGGGCGGTTCGATCCTCATCCGTGAACTTGGCTCTTTCTTCATCCTGTTCTTTCTGCACCTTGGACTGATCTTCATCTTCATGAAGCATTCCCACCGCAAGCGGATGTATCTGATCATCATGTTTGTCCTGTTTTTTGGAAGTGCAGCAGCCCTGTTCGGCCTGTATAAGCTGCTTGATCCAAGCTATCAGGCCGGAACGTTAAAAGCACCCTTCACTCTGCTGTATCCGTTATGCAAAAAAGTCTATGAGCGCTTCTCAGTCACAGCCAACATCTATTCTGATCCCTATGGTGCCGGCTATCAGCTGTTGCAGGGCAAGAAAGCACTGTGGATGGGTGGCCTGTTTGGCAACACGGTCAACTTCAATGCCATTCCGGTGGCAGAAAGTGATATGGCCTTTGTGGCAATGGTTGCCGAGTTTGGCTGGGTGCTTGCTTTGTACTGCATCTTCATGCTGTGCCGGATCGGCAGCCGCGGCTGTGCCGCTGCCAATCGTCTGCTGAAACATCACCGCCAGGATGCGGTGGTTGCCTTTGGCGCTGCCTTCATGCTGGTGATGCAGGGACTGATTGTGATTCTTGGCTCGTGCAACATCATCCCGTTCACCGGTCTGCCGATCCCGTTCTTATCCCGCGGCTTTACCTATCAGACGATTGTATTCTGCTTTACAGGTACCCTTCTGCACCTGTCTGAGCAAGAGGAGGAATCCGAAGATGAAACAGACGCATGAAAACCATCGCAGCAATGCCCGCCGGCGCATCCAGAGTGCCCAGGTGCTGTGTGTTGTCACACCGCTTGTGCTATGTGCGGTATTTGGCGGCAAATATGTCGTGATGCCCTATGTCAATGACACGTACAAGGCAACTAAAAATCAGATTACATATCAGGAAATCAGCAGCTATGTCAAGGAAGGCGATATTCTTGACCGCAACGGCAGTCTGATCTTCGGAAATGCCGAAGCTGGTGAAGGCGGCACGGCATCAGATCCGGAAAGCTATTCCTATGCATGGCTGCTTGGCTACTATACTGTCAACAGTTCGCAGGAAAATTCCTATGGCCTGCGGGGCAGTCTCAAGGATGCCCTGCTGTATCATCTTGACAGCAATGATAAAGGTGAAACGGTTACCCTGACAACCGATACCGGTCTGCAGGACTATGCCTATCAATTGCTGGATGGACAGGAAGGTTCCATCACGGTCATCGATAACAAGACCGGTGCCATTCTGGCCCTGGCTTCCCAGTCAACGATTGATTATGACGTCAATGATCCCGACAGCTTCCTGGCCAATACCACCCAGGACGGCCAGTACCGCCGCGGCACCTATGAGACCGATCCCCCGGGATCCACCTTCAAGGTTGTCACAACGGCAGCGGCATTGAAGAAACAGGAAGATGAAGGCCTATCCGATGATTTCTTCCAGTATACCGACACCGGCACGTATACGCCGGAAGGTGATGACTGGACGATCACCAATTACAACAATGAGGTCTATGGCGATATTGATCTGGATACAGCCTTTGCCAATTCCGTCAACTGTTACTTTGCCAACCTTGGCATTCAGACCGGTGCTGACAATCTGCGCACCATGGCAGAAAACTTCATGATCGGCAAGGATATTGAGATCCCGTTCCTGTGCACGCTGCATTCGCAGCTTGATATTGAAGATGACAAGCCGGCAACCATTGCCCAGACCGCCTTTGGCCAGGGCAATACCGAAATCACGCCTGTCCATCTGGCTCTGATCGCTCAGGCAGTGGCCAATGACGGCGTCATGATGTCACCCTACATCGTCCAGAAGATTGACGGTTCCTTGTTTACTTCCTATCAGGCCAGGCAGAAAAAGCTTTCTGCGGCCATTGATGAAACGGTAGACGCAAGACTGAAGGAAGCCATGCATGAAGCAGCCCTGTCCTACGGCTTTTCGGAAAGCAGGTATGGCATGGTCTATGCCAAGACCGGTACGGCAGAATGCCCCAATGACCGTGTACACTGCTACATGATCGGCTTTACTGACAACTATTCCTTCTGCGTATCGTTTAATTCGATGGCATCCTCTGTCCAGCTGTATCCCCAGGCGCTGGCTCTGGTCAATTACCTCAATACCAACATGTAAAAAAGTTCCGGTTCACTCAGAATCGGAACTTTCTTTTTCCTGTTCTTTTCGCTGTCTGCGCTTCAGCAGTGCAGCCATTGCCCGGTCAAACTGCAGCTTGATCAAGGCCGCAATCGGCACCGCAAACAGCATGCCAAGCAGTCCGCCAAGGCCTGAACCGATGATCAGTGCAATGATCACATACATCGGATGAATATGGACATTGGAGCCAAGCAACTTCGGATTGATGATATTGCCATCGATCGACTGCACGATCCACAGCATGATCAGCGAAATGATCATCTTGGACAGATCCATCTTGACTGCACAGACGATGATAACACCGACATAGGCAACAAACGGGCCGACATACGGAATCAGATTGCCAAAGCCTGCCAGCACGCCGATCGGTACGGCAAACGGCACTTTGCATAATGACAGTGTAACGGAAAGAATGATCATCATCAGTAATGCATCGAGCATCTGGCCGCGCACATAGCCGGAGAAGACACGGTCGACATCTTCAATGAAGTCGCCGATCTTCTGTCTTGTTTCATCCGAAAACAATGCACAGGCAACCTTGCCCCAGTAGATGGCAATGTGTGCCCCATCCAGCAGAAACCAGATGGCAAAGATGACTGACAGCAGAACTCTGGACAGAATGCCGGGCAGATCTTCCAAAGAAGTAAACATATTCTTGCCAAGACCGGTAAACCAGTTGGTCAAAGCAGAGACAACGGCATTGATGCCATCCTGGATCTGCTTGGAATCCAGGTTCATGTTCTTGAGCTGATACAGAAGCGAGTTATAGATGTTCTGGGCACTGTCGGAAATGCCTTTGAAGAACTTCATCGTGCTGTCCAGATCGGCGATCTGAACGGTGGATGTAAAGGACGTGATCAGAATGGAAAGCATTGCCACAAAGAAGGCCGCAATGATCATGATCGTCAAAGCAACGGCAAAGCCGCGGCATGACTTGTTTTTCTTATTGAAGCGGGAATAGGCAAGCTTTTTCTGCAGGAAGTCAGTGATCGGCATCAGCAGGTATGCCAGGAAGAAACCCCAGAACACCGGCACCAGCAGATGGAAGATCGTGCCGATCAGCTTGATTAACATCATCAGTAATGAGAACAAAGAATTGCCGGCATGGTAGAGAACATACAGGATGGCAATGGTTCCGATGATGTATAAACATATTTTTGTCAGGACAGGATCAAGTTTATTCTTCCACTTCATGCTTTCTCTCCGGGCTATATTTTACCATTTTCTGTTTCATGAAAACAGTATCAGGCAAATGTTAGTGTTTACAAACAGGTATGCGTCCGATATGATAAGACACCGAAAAGGAGGATCTTCACATGAAACTCGTCTATCAGGTTAATGACAGACCCAAATTCACGCAGCTCGTTGTTTTCGGCTTCCAGCAGGTTCTGGCTATTATGGCCGCAACAATCGCCGTTCCTCTCATTATCGGCAATGGCATGTCCACCGCCGCCGCCCTGTTTGGTGCCGGCATTGGAACCCTTGTCTACATCCTGTTTACCAATCATAAGAGCCCAGTATTCCTGGGCTCTTCATTTGCGTTTATAGGATCAATGAGTGCAGCCTTCGCTGGTGCGGTATCCATTCAGGCCGGCTATGCAGGCTTGCTGCTGGGTGCAGCCTTCGCCGGCATCGTCTATGTCATCTTCGCGATGATCATCCGCAAAGTCGGCACCGGCTGGATCAACAAGCTGATGCCTGCGATTGTCATCGGTCCCACCGTTTCCATCATCGGCCTGTCCCTGGCAGGCAGTGCTGTCACCAACCTGCGCACATCCAGCCTGACCGGCGAAACGACCCAGTTTGCCGTCCTGTGCGGCATCATCGCTTTGATCGCTACCATGCTGGCAAGCACCTATGGCGGCCGCAAGGCAAAGATGATCCCCTTCATTATCGGTATCCTGACCGGCTACGGTGTAGCGGCGATCTTCACATGGATCGGCCTGGCCACCGGCTATGCACCAATGCAGATTGTTGACTTCAGCGCCTTCAGCACACTGACAGATGGCGGCATCGGCCTGCACACCTTCCTGTCTGTACCGGACTTCACTTTTCTCAAGGCATTTGCCGGCTTCCATGAAATCGACGCTTCCTACATCGGCACGATCTTTGCGGCCTATGTACCGGTTGCCTTCGTCGTCTTCGCCGAGCACATCGCGGACCACCGCAACATCTCCAGCATCATTGAAACAGACCTGCTCACAGATCCAGGCCTTGATCACACACTGCTGGGTGACGGCATCGGCTCCATTGCCGGTGCCTTCTTCGGCGGCTGCCCGAACACAACCTATGGTGAGTCCATCGCCTGCGTTGCCATTACCCGCAATGCCAGCGTTGCCACCATCACCTGCGCCGCTGTGGAATGCCTGATCATCTCCTTCATCACACCGTTCGTCGCCTTCATCTCCTCGATCCCAACCTGCGTCATGGGCGGTGTATGCATGGCACTGTACGGATTCATCGCTGTCTCCGGACTGAAGATGATCCAAAGAGCTGATCTCGACCTCAACCGCAACCTGTATGTTGTCTCCACGATTCTGATCTCCGGCATCGGCGGATTGTCCCTGACATTCGGCAAGATCACGATCACGACGATCGCCTGCTCTTTGATCCTTGGCATCATCGTAAACAAGCTGCTGGCAAAGGATCCAAACTCCCGCGACGACAACGATCTTTAAGTTGCATTCCCCTGCCTATCTGCTAGAATAACAGCGCCGACAGTGATAGAGGAAGCACAGGCACAAGGCCATGAGCAGCGAGTTCTGGATGGTGCAAGCAGAACAATGGTGAAACCTGATGACAAGGCCTTTTGAGAAAGCCGCGCTGCTGCGATATGGCAGAGTAATGAGATGACAGATTCTGTCATGAATTAGGGTGGTACCACGAACAAGCTCTCGTCCCTATGGGTGAGAGCTTTTTATATTAGGATGGAGGAAGACAATGTCTGAAGAAGAACTGACAAAAGAAGAGAAGAAGCGTCTCAAGGAAGAACGAAGAAAAGCATTTGAAGCGGCGCATCCGGAGCTGGCTGCCCGCCGCAGAGAGGCTGATCAGAAGAAACAGAAACTGCAGAAGAAAAAGGAAGAGCTTGTGCAGGCTGTCAATGAGCAGAGTCTGAATGACCAGGAAGCTGCCCGCCGCCAGAAGATGGAACAGCTTGCCAGCCAGGGCATTGATCCGTTCGGACATGCCTTCAGCCGCAATTCCAACAGCGGCATCATCCGCCGCGATTATGGCGATAATACTGGCGAAGAGCTGGAGAAGATGGATGTACAGGTATCCGTTGCCGGCCGTATCATGGCAAAGCGCAGAATGGGCAAGCTTGGCTTCATCCAGCTGCAGGACCGCGAAGGCAGAATCCAGGTTGTCGTTAATGAGCGTGTCGTCGGCCCGGAAGTCTATGAACTGTTCAAGTCTGCAGATCTCGGCGATATCATCGGTGTCAAGGGACGCATCATCCGTACCCAGACCGGTGAGCTGTCTGTGGAATGCCATGAATACACCCACCTGTCCAAGGCACTGCGCCCTCTGCCGGAGAAGTTCCATGGCCTGACCGATAAGGAAGAGCGCTACCGCAGACGGTATCTGGATCTGATCATGAACCGTTCCAGCATGGAGATTGCTTTGACAAGACCGAAGATCATCCGTGCCATCCAGAGATGGATGGATGACCATGGCTATGTGGAAGTCGAAACACCAATTCTGCAGCCGATTCTCGGCGGTGCCAATGCCAGACCGTTCATTACCCACCATAATGCCCTCGATAAGGATTTCTATCTCCGTATTGCCACTGAGCTGGAATTGAAGAGACTGATTGTTGGCGGCATGGAAGGTGTCTACGAAATCGGCCGCATTTTCCGCAATGAGGGCATGGACCTCAAGCACAACCCTGAATTTACAACCATGGAAGCCTATCTTGCCTACAGTGATCTCAAGGGCATGATGGAAATGAATGAGCAGCTGTTTGAATACGTCGCCAATGAAGTCTTCCACAAGACTGAGTTCAGCTTCATGGGAAAAAATGTTTCCCTGAAGGCACCATACAAGAGATGGAACATGGTGGATGCCGTCAAGGAAGTCACTGGTGTTGATTTCTGGCAGCCGATGTCCGTTGACAAAGCACTCGAGCTGGCCAAGGAACACAATGTGGAAGTACTTCCTCATCAAAGAACAGTCGGCAACATCATCTCGCTGTTCTTTGATCAGTTCTGCGAAGACAAGATTGAACAGCCGACCTTTGTCTGGGGCCACCCGATTGAGATTTCGCCGCTGGCCAAGAAGAATCCGGATGATCCTAGATTCACCCAGCGCTTCGAGCTGGAAATCTGCGGTGTTGAATTCGACAATGCCTTCACGGAGCTCAATGATCCAATCGATCAGAAGCAGCGTTTCATCCAGCAGCTGGAAAACAAGAAGCTCGGTGATGATGAAGCCGGTGAAATGGATGAAGATTATGTTGAGGCACTGGAATACGGCATGCCTCCGACAGGTGGCATCGGTATCGGTATCGACAGATTTGTCATGTTGCTGACAGGTCAGGATTCCATCCGTGATGTTCTGTTATTCCCGACCATGAAGCCAAGAGAAGGCGAAAAGTAATCCCTGCGCATATACTGCAATCAGGAGGAGTGATGTTATTTCACTCCCCTTTTCTTTTGACGTAACGTTACAATAGAAGAAAAGGTTTGGGAGGATATTATGCCGGAGAAGACAGATACGAAGCCTCAACCTGCAGAGCCTGTTATTGATTTCAAAACTGTCCTTATGGAATTAAGTGATCGTTCGATAGCAGATTTCAGAAAAAGATTTAATAGCTTTGCAGACTACATCTTTATTGATCCAGCAAATGCAGACAAACAAGTACTGCTGGAAAAACTGGGGGTGTTTTTAGCAGGAATCGAAAAGCGTAACCATCTACATGATACACAGTTGGCAAGCACCTATACGAAAAGTGCATTAAGTTACCTTGCAGAAAGAGTACAACCAGGATCGTCTGCAGACGATTATCTAGAACGGATCACGGAGATCAGTATTGATATAAAAGTATGCAAAAGTGAAGATGTAATCAGCATGCTTGAAGATTTCACGAAAGGATTTCTCTGCTTGTATTCAACATATCTGCAAAACAATCAGGAGCCAGTACGTTCAGTAGATTTCCGTATTAATCAAATTCTCTTTTACACATGCATGAAAAGCATTCTGAAAGACGAAAAGCAGAAAAAAGGGAATTCCTTCATTAATGGGGTAAAAAAGAAAGCAGACGCAATAGTACCTGAGGTGGTGAAGGATGCCGCTGCAGACATGTTGCATGATGGAAAAGAATTGGCTTACCAGGTTAACATGGTCATCAACCAATTTAATACAAGTGAACCAGTTTATAACGTATTAGTGAATCAAAGTATGGATAATACCCGATATACAATACGAAACTTCACTTATGTGATGGCACTGATGTTTTACCTGCGAATGAGAGATTTTGAAGTTGGGGAGAATGAATAATGCAATACATAATAAACCTAACCGATGCTGAGTATCAAAAACTAGTTAAAGATGGAGTGCTGCAAGTAATCTCACGACGCAAGAATGGAACACTACAGAGATTCAAGAAGATAATGGTTGAAACAGTTTCTGATTCTGGCAATACCTCCAATCTCATGCAGCAAATTGTGAAGGCAAATCAGTCAGCATTATCAGCTATCAATGAAATTGGGAAAAACGCAGTACAAATCTCAGATACAACAAAAAACATTGCAAGCAATATTGGTCTTATAACAAATTCACTGGAAACTATCAAAGGGCTGAATTTTGTAAATATAGCTCTGACTGGTGTTAACCTGTGTGTAGATGTTGCAGGATTTGCAATCCTCAGCGATGAAATCAAGGATGTTGAAAACAGCATTGCTAGATTAAGTGAGCAAGTTAAAAAAACTCTTGGAGCATCTGAAGCAGAGACATTGGCAAAGTACGGTGAATGCGTTGATAACTATGTCGATATTCTTGATAAAGAAAAGCGCCACATTGCGATCAACGATAATGTCTATTTTGAAAATATCGTAAAAATGAAGTCAGTCTTAACAATCATGTATAGATGCTTCATAGAAGATGCTGTATACGACAAGGAAAGCATATTGAGCGCAGTCATGGCTCTTTCGGCAATGTATGCAATGCTCATTAGGAAATATGATACTTACTATTATTTTTCAGATGAGTCAAAAGCAACTGGATCAGAATGGCACTTGGGCCACGATTCCTGGCTGGATATCTTCCATAAACTGCAGTCAGCAGAATTCTTCAATAAGCTGCAGCAGTACTGCTTCATTGATTTAAAACTTAGCGCAAGGAAATCCACAGAAACAAGTATTGATACTATGCTTTCTGCAATCAATGAAGAAACCATCATCACTGATAATCAGGAATTATTGAAATTTGCTAATACCAGAGAAGAATATCAAAAGCTTCAAAACTATGCTGATCAGCAGGCTGAAGATGAATTAATGCAGGATATTTCTTCCTTACCAGAAGAAAATAAAGCTGAATGTCTTCGGGCAATTCAGGATGTATTACCACACGTCGAAAATACGTCGCAGGCAGACTACCGATCATAACCGATAATCTGCTTCGAACAGCTTACCAAAAAGAGCAGCTGCCACATCAGTGGTAACTGCTCCGTTTTCGTATTCATTTACAGCAGCAGATCTGCCAGCTCCTTTGCCGATCTGGCAATCTCTACATCCAGGTCCGTAACCCCTGCCCTTTCTGCACAGAACCAGATGGGACGCATATGTGCATTCATTGCCCCAACGATATCTGTATGGAAAGTATCACCGACATAAATGCACTCTTCACAGGATACATGCAGGTAATCGGCAGCTGCCTGATAGATGGAAGGATCCGGCTTTTTCTTACCGAAATCTCCACTGACAATGATCGGATCAAACATCCCATCCATCTGCATCTTATGAATCTTCGGCCACTGACGGTCATGCGGACCATTTGTAACCATGCCGACTTTATATTTTTCTTTCAAGGCTTTGATTGTTTCCGGCATGCCTTCCGTCCAGAACTGGCAGTCCGGGAAGATCTCGTACCACTCTTTCACAGCCTGATCCACATCCAGATCCGGAAGCCAGTGATTTTTCACTCTCTCCATCACGGTCTTCTTGCCAATGGTGCCATATTCATCCCAGAGAATGCACTGCTGCATCATGCCCTCAAAGACAGGATCACTCTCTTCCATATCAGGAAAGTATTTCTTCAAAACCAGTTTAAAACCTGTATAAGCACTTCTGGTACGATCAGTCAGTGTACCATCATAATCAAATAGAACCGCTTTATATGCCATCATTTTCTCCTGCACTGAAAGGATCAGCTTATGATACTGGCAGAATGCTTCATATCTGTCCTGCCGGTTTTCCTGCATCAGTATAACATCCGTCTGCTCTCTTTGGACATAGCAAACATCAGCCACTGCTGTGTCGCAGCCGAATCTGTAAGGCAGAAAAAGGAGATTTGAACATTTCTGAGCATTTCTAACTATATTATTTTCTTACAAAATATATGCGGAATGAAGCAGAATGATAACCGGCTCCTGTTCAATATCCCAAGGCACCTTGATTGTTATCTATCACTTTCCCCATATTTGATATTCTCATTTGGACAATAAGCCTCATATTTCATATTTTTATTTTGTTGAATTTCCCCATATTTACTGTTTTTCACAGCGGGCATCTCTGCCTGCCAGCCTCATCATCTGAAATTTCTCTTTGATCAGATCATGATTTCATATTTTTCTGCAGAAGAATGCTACAATGGCGCCATGAAAACAACACTCAAAAATGATCTTGTCACTCTGAAACAGAAAGATGACACACACTGGGATATCCTGCATGATGGCATAAAAGCTGGCTGTCTCTCTGTTACAACAGAAGAGGATGGGCCAATGCTTTCCTTTACAGTTGATCCGGCGTATCAGAAACAGCATTTTGCGGCAAATGCTGTATATGTGCTGATGCCTTATCTGCACAAAGAAATGCATCTGGAAAAAGTATTTGCTGTAGTTCCCATCCGTAATGAGCAGGCGCGCCATGTGCTGGAACACAACGGGTTTGCACGCTTCAAGAAGAATGCAGAAACGATTGTTTATGTGCATGATGCCCCAAGAACGACTAAAGATGATGCCTGGCAGCCGGAAGGAAAAGATGTTCTGTACTTTGCCGGGGGCTGTTTCTGGGGCACAGAGAGAATCTTTCAGATGCTGGATGGCGTGATTGATACAACGGTGGGCTATGCCAATGGCCATACTTTCAATCCTTCTTATGAAGAAGTCTGCCGCAATGATACCGGCTTTAAGGAAACAGTACGGGTCACCTATGATCCATCGGTATTAAAGGAAGAGACACTGCTTGATGCATTCTTCCTGTGTATTGATCCTACCCTGTATCACCAGCAGGGCAATGATATCGGCGAGCAGTATCAGACCGGTGTGTATTACAAGGATGAAAAACTGCTGCCGGTGCTGCAGAAACGGTTTGATCTGGAAAGACAGAAACATCAGAAGTTCTATGTGGAGCTGCAGCCATTGCAGTGCTTCTATGAAGCAGAGGAATATCATCAGAATTATCTCAAAAAGAACCCGGATGGCTACTGCCATATCACCAGAGTGGAACTTGATGCTGTCAGAAAACTGAATGAGGCAAATCAAAAGGCCAGGAATAATCTCTGACCTTTTTTCATTATTCGAATTCTTTTGCGACCTGTTTGAGAAGACTGCGGATTGGCAGATGCTGAGGGCATACCCTTTCACAGCCGCCGCACTGAATGCAGTCAGAAGCTTTGCCATTATCGCCCGAAGTCAGAACATTGCTGTAATAATAATTCTGGTTCCAGTCATTAAAGATCTTCTTTTTATTCATGCAGGCAAACATGTCCGGAATGCGGATTTTCTTCAGACAGTGGTTTTCCTCGACACAATAGTGGCAGGATGTGCACGGAATCATCTGCAGGTGAGAGAATACTTCCGTCACTTTGCGGACTGCTTCCTGTTCCTTGTCATCCAACGGCTTGAAATCTTTCATAAATGAGATATTATCCTGCATCTGCTCAAGACTGCTCATGCCGGAAAGTACCATGCGGATATTCGGAAAGCCTGCGGCAAACCGAATTGCATAAGAAGCATTGGAACCGCCATGCAATGCATCAAAAATCTCCTGTGCTTCTTTGGGCAGATTGACAAGAGAGCCTCCCTTGACCGGTTCCATGACGAGCACTGGTTTATTGTGCTTTTCACAGACACGGTATACCTTCCCGGATTCTACTGAAGCATCTTCATAATCCAGATAATTGAACTGAATCTGCACAATCTCAATCTGCGGATACTCAGTTAAAATCCGATCCAGAACATCTGCCTTGTCATGGAAGGAAATGCCAAAATGATGAATCTTTCCTTCTTTTTTCAGTTCCAGCGCCGTTTCATATGCCCTGCACTTTTTAAACTTTTCGAACTCTCTGGCATTCTGGGCATGCATCAGATAAAAGTCAAAGTAATCAACACCGCATGCCTTCAGCTGACTTTCAAAGAACGGACGGATATCCTCTTCTTTGTTGAAATAGGAGCCTGTCAGCTTGTCTGTCAGCGAATATTCACTTCTGTCATGTCTTGATGTCAGGCACTTCTTCACTGCCATTTCAGACTTGCCATCGATATAGCCATGGGCAGTGTCGAAGTAATTGAAACCATTTTCCAGAAACAGATCGACCATTTGCGACACCTGATCATAATCCACATCATTATCTTTCATTGGCAGCCGCATCATACCAAAGCCAAAATTCTTTTTTACCTCCGGAAATACATTCATCATAAACTCAATCCTCCTGCACTGCATTGTTCAATCAATTAATACTGCAGCTATAAGCCTTTTGTACGTTAATTGTCTTTTTCGAGTAAGGCAATTTCATCATCTGAAAGGTGAATATCCAGTGCCTTGACGGTATCGCTCATTCTGCCGGGCTTTGTTGTCCCGATCAATACCGTATCAACAGGTTTCTTATCCAATTCATAGGCGATTAATACATCTGCCTTTGAACAATGATGGGCATCTGCCACCTGCTGGATCCTGTCATTCATGGCAAGATCCTTTGCAGAAAGCGGCTGGGTAGCAGAACGTGCCGTCTTTTCATTCACACTGCGGGAAAGTCTTCCACCTGCCAGAACCTTATAAGCCATCAGCGAGACGCCCATATCTTCCAGCATCGGGAACACCTCACGTTCATCCTGTCTGACAAAGATATTATGCATATTTTCAAGGCAGATAAATTCATGCCAGCCATGCATTCTGGCAATGTACTGATACTTGGCAAACTGCCATGCTTTCATATTGGATGCACCGATATATCTGACTTTGCCGGATCTGATCAGATCGTCCAGTGCCTCCATCGTTTCCTCAACCGGTGTTTCCGCGTCCGGATGATGAATAATATAAACGTCAATGTAGTCTGTGCCAAGTCTTGTCAGGCTCTTTTCTACTTCAGAAAAAATCACTTTGCGTGAAAGACCGACCGTATTTGGACGGGGATGCTTGTCCATGTTCAGACCAACTTTGGTTGCAATCACAGCTTCATCCCGATTGCCATACTGACGGATTGCTTTGCCCAGATACTGTTCTGCTTCCCCATTGGAATACACATTTGCCGTATCAAAGAAATTGATGCCAAGATCCAGACACTCCCGCACAATTGCCTCACTTGTTTCATAGCCAACCGTCCAGGAAAACAATTCACCAGGTGTGCCAAATCCCATTGTGCCAAGGCATATCTTTGATACCTTGAGTCCGCTGCTGCCAAGTCTTACATACTCCATATTTTTCTCCTGTATATTATCTGTTCATACACTTCTGTGCCCAAGCTGAAACAAGATCCCTGGATGCCTGTGTCCGGCTCCCCTGCACTGCCAGGCTTTCCCCAAAGATAGCACCTTTCAGCTTCTTCTTACAATCCTGTACACTATGCCCCATGCCAGAGCCTTCATGGCTCATGCAGCAAAACACATGTTTTCCAGTAAAATCGAGTCCATCCAGAGCTACAAACAAGGCCATCGGATAGGTCCCCCACCAGCATGGACCCACAAGAAAGATATTGTCATAGTCAGAAAGATCATCCAGATAAGCTTTTAGTTCTGGCTTCCTGTTTTCCTTAAGATCGCGTGCTGCTTCTCTGGTACATTCTTCATAGTCTTTGCTGTAAGGTACAACTGTCTCTGCATGAAAAAGATCCACCTCAATCGCATCCTGAATATATGCAGCCAGATATTCACAATTTCCTTTGGCCAGATCTTCAATGCGGCCGCTGACATAGTTTTCGCCTCTTCTGCTGTAGTAGATCACCAGATTTTTCTTCATGTCTGCCCTCTTTCAGCAACAATATAGCTGGCATCAAATGAGAATTCCAATTGTATTTCAGTATGATTTGCTATACATAACATGCATAGCAATCAGGCAGGGATTCATTATTTAATATTGATATTGTGCAATTATGACATCTCCTCTGCTGGTATGCCGGGGTATATCCAAAGGCACAAAGCCATTCTTCTTCCAGAAATGTTCTGCCTGAGGATTACCCTGCATCCAGCCAAGCTGAATCATCTCAAAACCAGCCTGTTTCAACGCCATCTTCAGGTCATGAATGATTTTTGTGCCAGCATTTTTTCTCTGACAGGAAACATCCACCATGAATAAGCCAATCCAGACAGTTCTTTCTTCTGGCCAGCCGGTAATCAGATCCATGATGGCAACGAGTCTGCCATTTTGATAATATCCAACGTCATACTTCTGCGACATCTCTGCACCGGTGGGAAGAGCATGCAGATCAGAGCGAATGCTGTCCATAGTTACCATGGGCGGACAGTACTGGTAGTACAGCTCATTTTTTCTGCAGAGTGCAAAAACTGCAGGAATATCTTCTTCCTGCAGCGTTGTTACCTGATATGAATCTGAAAACAAGGCAGTATTCAGACATCCGTTCATTGTGCGGATTCCTTCTGAATCAGTGCCAGAGCCTCATTGAGGTCCCTGCAGATGGCATGGGCTTTCTGTCTCATCTCCTCATCCGGGGCCTGGGTATCCGGCACCATGATGCCAACACCCCCGGCATTGTAGGCTGCCCGGATGCCATTGAAAGCATCCTCAAAGATATAGCATTCTGCAATCGGTACATGGATACACTCTGCCGCATACAGAAACACATCCGGTGCCGGCTTGCTGTGAGCTACCTGGGTGCCGGAGCATACCGCATCAATATACTGTCTGGTATTGGTCATCTCCAGGTTATGCTCGATCTGTCTGCTTTCTGTACTGGATGCCACAGCGATCTTGTAGCCATGATCATGCAGCCAGGAAAGAATTTCGTGAATGCCCGGCTTTTCCGGTACAGTTTTTTCAAGATAGGCATGTATGCGTTTTACACACTCTTCATCAATCGGATGGCCATCACTGACATGGTAATACTCCCGGATCACAGCTTCTCTTTTCGGACCGGATGTACCGGTTACTGCTTTGCCAAAACCGGGATCCAGTACCACATGATGTTCGCTGGCAATCTGATGCCAGGTATCCTGCCAGATGCGTTCTGTATCAAACATCAGGCCGTCCATATCAAAAATTGCACCCTTCATTGTCATAGTCTCCTTGCATGACTATTATACGACAGTGTGTTATTGTAATGGCCGTGATGAAACAACTCTATCTGAAAACATTGCTTGTATGCCTGTCCTTTTCGCTGGCAGGCTGCGGCGTGCATGCCGTTGAAACAACGCCTGATACTTCATTCATGACAGCAACGGATCTGCACTATCTTTCCCCTTCTTTAATGGAGAATCTGGACCTGGTAAAGGAAGCTGCTGAAGAAGGTGATGGCAAAACCATCATCTATGGCAGCCAGCTAACTGATGCCATGATCGAAACTGTCATTCATAACCATCCCGATGCTTTTATCCTGACGGGCGATCTGACCTTGAATGGTGAAAAGACTTCCCATGAAGAACTGGCTGAAAAACTGGATGAAATCAATGATGCCGGTATTCCGGTATTGGTTATACCCGGCAATCACGATCTGAATAACAAACATGCCATTGCCTATACCAATGATGGTGTACAGTCGGTTGATTCTGTAACAAACGATGAATTTGTACAGATCTACCATAACGATGGCTATGATGATGCCCTTTCCCGTGATTCGGATTCTCTGAGTTATGTATACCGCCTGGATTCTGGTGTGCGCTGTCTGATGATTGATGTCAATGGCTCTTCCATTCTTGGGGCTGTGTCTGATACGACATTGACATGGATCGAACAGCAGCTCAAAAAAGCAAAGAAAGCCGGCGAGCCTGTACTGGCATTCTCCCACCAGAACTTTCTTGTTCATATGGACCTTTTTACAGATGGATTCCGGATTGCCAATGGTGACAAGCTTCTGGATCTGTTTCAGGCGTATGGTGTCAAAGCAGGATTTTCCGGTCATATGCACTGCCAGCACATCGCCTCCAGGAATGGTTTTACAGAAGCTGTGACCAGTGCCATTTCCATTCTTGAAAGCCACATTGCCAGCATTTCGATCAAGAATGGAACACTTTCCTATCAGACAGAGAGCGTTGATGTGGATGCCTGGGCAAAAGAGCATCTGGTTACCGATGAGAATCTGCTGCATTACAGTCAGTATGCCAGAGATTTCTTTATGAAGGCGATTTATGCAAAATCCACCGGCAGTGCAGAGCTGGATGACTATATTGCCAATCTGAATGCGGCTTTCTTTACCGGCAGCGTGGATACGATACAGGATGAGCCGGAACTGGATGATCAGATTGCCCATATGGATGACACGATGATGGCCGTCTATCTGCAGAGTGTATTAAAGGAAACAGGCCAGGACATGAATGCCTTTTCCATTTCATTGAATGAAAATTGACAGTCTGATGCTGTTTGAAAAAGTTGCAGAAATAACATTGCGTGGTAACATATCTCCATACGGGAATGAAGTTCTCCCTTGATGCAAATCAAAACCGCCATACAGGCTGATGACTTCTGTGATTACACAGGGTCATCAGCTTTTTTATGGCCCGTTTGAAAGGAGAACAAATATGCTGTTAAGTCTTGCCCTGATTATTCTCACCGGCATTCTCATCGGTGCCCTCTTCAAAAAACTTGGCCTTCCCTCTCTGCTGGGATTTCTGATTGCCGGCATCCTGCTTGGGCCAAATGCATTGAATCTGATGGATCAGAATATTCTTGCTATCTCTGGTGATGTCCGTGAGATTGCCCTGATCATCATCCTGGCCAAAGCAGGATTGTCACTGGATCTCAGCGATCTCAAGCGGATCGGCCGTCCGGCCGTGCTGATGTGCTTTCTGCCGGCAACATTTGAACTGATCGGATTTGTCCTGTTTGCCCCAAAGCTGCTGGGCTGCACGGTACTGGAAGCCGCCATCATGGGAGCGGTCATGGGTGCTGTGTCCCCGGCGGTTGTTGTTCCATACATGAGTATGATGCTCGATAAAAAGATCGGCACAAAGAAAGGCATCCCGCAGATGATCATTGCCGGTTCCTCTGCCGATGATGTCTATGTCATTGTCATCTTCACTGCCCTGCTCTCTTTTGCCAGCGGTCAGAAAGTATCTGCCGGCACCTTCCTGCAGATCCCTGTATCCATCTTTCTTGGAATTATCATTGGTGCTTTGATTGGTATTCTGCTTTCTTTCCTTTTCAAGAAAATCCATATGCGGGACACACTGAAAGTACTGATCATCCTTGCCGTATCCTTCCTGCTTGTCTATCAGGAAAATGTCATCAAAGGAGTCATCAGCATCTCCGGTCTGATTGCGCTCATCAGTATGTGCATCCTCATCAATAACAGGCGCCCTGTTGTTGCAAAACGCCTGTGCCCCAAATTCGACAAGCTGTGGGTTGGTGCATCCATCTTTCTGTTTGTCCTTGTTGGAACACTCGTGAATGTCAGGTATGTCGTATCGGCTGGTCTTGCTATGATTCTTGTGTTGTTCATTGGACTTGCCTTCCGCTCTCTTGGTACCTGGCTGGCAATCCTTGGTACAAATCTCAATCGGAAAGAAAAACTTTTTACCATCATTGCCGAACTTCCTAAGGCTACGGTACAGGCCGCCATTGGCGGCGTGCCGCTGGCAAGAGGTTTATCCTGCGGCAATCAGGTGCTTACCATGTCAGTTATTGCTATATTGATTACCGCCCCGCTGGGTGCGATTCTGATTGAAAAAACATATAACAAGCTGTGCACAAATGATGCTGCATAACGAAAAGAAAGGCCGAAGCCTTTCTTTTCATTTACCACATGTTTTCAAAGTAATCATGTACAGTGCGGGCACAGTTTGTCTTGAAACAAGCAGTCTCACTTCCTGCCAGTTTTTCCCACCAGGATGGTACATCCAGCAGATTTGAGAATGTCACAATACCATGTTCTTTCAGCCAGAGCACATCATGGTTGGCATACATGCCGCCATTTAGCCCGGCTTCATAGAGATCCATATTCTGGATCATTGCCATGGTTTCTTTGTTGAGAAAGCGGATGTTGGCCCCCAGCCGCAGGCCATCCGGTTTTTCATGCTCTTTGAACCAGGTCTGCAGCTGCTGGATGACTGCCCTGTCGCCTGAGAACAGAATGCACTTGTGCAGCACATCATATTCTTTCATCGTGGCAAGACTTGCCTCAACAAGATCTTTCTCTTTGTATTCCACTTCCGCAAAGAAGTTTTCCGGTGTCTGCTTTAACCAGGCGCAGAACTGGGCAAATGTCACAATGCCGGATGTTTCGCCATGACCATTGCCAGTGCGGTACTTCTTCAGCAACGGCATCGTCTCAACCGGATAGCCGCCTTTTGGAAACGGACCCAGCAGATTGCCATCCTTCGGCATCTGTACACTCTGGATTTCTGACAAAGTCAGATCATGGATCTTTCTCTTCCCCAGGCGCTCATATTCCTTTGGTGCCAGGCGTTTCAGACTGTCATCGTGGAAGACAATCAGATGATGATCTGATGTCATCCGGATATCAATCTCCACACCATCAGCGCATTCCAGAGCACCATTCAGAGCCTCCATTGTATTTTCAATGCCTTTGGTCAGATCCCCACGGTGGGCAATGATCCTTGGCAGCATTCGCTGCTCAGTCATCCTGGCCTTTTTCCCAGCCAGCCTGCTTCATGTTGGTATAGACATAGACACCTGCAGACAGTGCAGAGAACAGGAACATGATCACGGACAGTGCCGCCGAACGTGCATAGTGCATGTTGGTGTACTGGTTGTACAGGACAATGCCCATCATCTGCGGGTTGGTGCCGTCCATCAGGTACGGGGTTGTGAAGGAAGAAATGTTGGACATGAAGACGAATGTTGCGGCGATGAACAGATCACGGTATGTTAGCGGCAGAATCATCTTCCACAGGATACGGATTGGTGAAGCACCGACGTCCTTGGCCGCTTCGATGATGGAATCATGGATTTTCCCCATAGCCGATACCAGCAGCATCGTGGCAAACGGGATGTTGAACCACAGGTTCATCAGGACGATACCCTTGGCATTGTACATCAGACCAAGCTGTACATTCAGACCAAACAACTGGAAGAACCGGTTGATCATGCCGGAGTCACGGATGATGGTGATCATGCCGTTGACAGCGACCAGACCCGGAATGAATCTTGGCAAAAGATACAGATGGGAGATCCATTTCGCGACCTTGCTTTTGGAAAAGCGCAGGTAGATCGCCAGCAGATACGAGATGCCAATGGCAAGTACAACCGTCCAGATAACAATCTTGAGGGTATAGATCATATTCCCACGCTGCACGGCATCTGTGAAGAAGTAGGCATAATTGCCCAGTCCGATGCCGCCTTCTTCCTGCTGGAAGCTGCTGATCACGGACAGGATCACCGGGTAGATGATGACCAGGGCCATGATCAGAAAGGATGGCAGAATCAGAAGATACGGCAGGATTTTATGAAAGCGGGTTTCCTTCATCAGTTCAGTGTGCCGATTTCAGAGTCCCACTTGTCGTTGAGGTCTGTGGACAGGGAACCGATGCTGCTCATACGATAGGAGGAAATCTTGAGGTCTTCAATGGACTTTGTCAGATCCGGGTCGAGTTTATCATAGCTGATAACCGGTACAGCTGCCATGGAATCCAGAGCAATGTTCTGTGCATCTGCAGAAAGCATGTAGTTGATGAACGCATATGCACCATCCTGATTGGAGCCGATGGTAGGAATGGCAAGACCTACAGTCGAACCAGTGAAGGAAGGATCAATCTGGGTGATCTTGATGGAATCCGGCAGTGTGCCCTGCTTGATCTGTGACAGCGTCATATCAGCCCAGGCCGGGATCATATCAACTTCCTTGGAGGCCAACAGATCGAGGGTACCCTGGTTCTTGTTCGGATAAACAGTCTTACCGGAAGACTGATAGAGGTATGGGTGCAGTTCCTTGAGCAGATTGAAGCCCTGGTCCCACTGTTCTTCCCACTTGGTATCGGTAGAAGTCAATGCTTCCTCCGGCAGGAAGTTATAGACAGCGGTCAGAACGAAGGATCCGCCGGCACCGCCGGAAGATGGTGTATTGTAGGCAAATCTGCCAGGGTTGTCCTTGATCCACTGATACAGCTCATCTGCTGTCTTCGGCGGATTCTTGACGGTATCGGAATTGTAAGCCAGAACAACGGTTGTTCCACGGTAAGGCACCAGATAATCAGAATAGGAAGACTGTACTGTCAGATTGCTGTAGTTGCTCAGCTTGGATGCATCAATCTTGGTGAAGATATCGTCACCTGCCTGAGACAGATAGGTTGCAGCATCATTGTCAGATACTTCCACAACATCATAGTCAGTGTCTGTCTGACCTGCCTTCTTGGCAGCGATGATTCTGTCACTCAAAGACTGGGCACCAGTACCGGAAGTGATGAACTCCAGCTTGGCTGTGTAATCACTCTGGCTGGCATTGAACTTTTCAATCTGCTGTTCAAACTGCACTCTGACATTGTCGGAGCCGTTTGCCCAGACCGTAATCGTCTTCGCGCCGGAAGTGCTCTTGGCAGCTCCTGCGGAGCAGCCGGCTGCCATGGAAGCAGTCAGTAAAGCGGTACAGCCGATCTTGACAATTCTCTTGAAACCATTCTTCATAACTTATTTCTCTCTTTCCTTATCTCATTCGCTTATGCAGCGTATTCAAACATCTTTGTAAACTGCAGTGATACTTCATCATGCGGGTGGAAACGGTCAGCTTCCTGTCTTGTCACATATGCTTTGACGATCTGATCGTTGACATCCACAGTCACTTCGGCATAGTGCCCCAGAATCATCACAGTGCGCACACTGCCATGGCGGATGCCTGCCTTATCCCCTTCTGAAAGCAGAACGTTCTCGGGGCGAACCGCCAGCACCTTGTCGCCGTTATTGACAAAGTTCATCTCACCAATGAACGATGCTACAAAGCGGCTGGCCGGATGGTCATACACTTCATTCGGTGTACCGGTCTGTTCAATCACGCCCTTGTTCATGACCACAATACGGTGGGACAGCACCATGGCTTCCTCCTGATCATGCGTTACAAACACAACTGTGATATGCAGCTCTTCCTGGATCTTCTTGAGCTCTTCACGCATCTGTGCCCGGATCTTGGCATCCAGTGCTGAGAACGGCTCATCCAGCAGCAAAACACTTGGCTCCAGAAGCAGTGCTCTGGCAATGGCAATACGCTGCTGCTGGCCGCCGGACAGCTGAGTGGGATACTTGTATTCCGTACCGCTCATGTTCACCAGCGCCAGTCCGTCCTTCACTTTTTTAGCAATGTCATTCTTGTTCATCCTGCGGATCCTGAGGCCAAAGGCAAGATTGTCTGCCACGGTCATATGCGGCCAGAGGTTATAGCTCTGGAACACCATGGCTGTCGGCCGTTTCTCCGGCGGCAGATCCTTGATGGACTTGCCATCCAGCAGGATGTCACCTTCATCGATCTGCAGAAATCCGCCGATCGTTCTCAGAATTGTTGATTTGCCGCAGCCTGACGGACCAAGCATGGTCAGAAACTCGCCTGGTGCCACATCGATATTGATATGTTCAACACCATCACCATTGCGGTAGCGTTTCTTCATATCCTTGATCTGCAGCTTCCATTCAGTACACATTGATATTGATTCCTCCCCTTACATGCCGAATCCTTCGGAAATAGTATCGGCACTCAAATATTTATGGACACAGAGCAGCACGATGATCGCTGGTACGATCAGGATCAGTGAGAGCACCGGACCGGCTGTCAATGGATATTCCATGATGACGCCGTACAGCTGCACCGGCATGGTCTTGATCTGCGGGAAGCCTACCAGCAGAGTGCCCTGTGCTTCTTCCATGGAACCAAGGAACGTGAACACGGCACCGACTACAATGCCAGGCTTTGCCATCGGCAGCGTGATCTTGAAGAAAGTCTGCAGCGGGCTGGCACCGGCATCACGGGCTGACTCTTCCATCTGGCTGTACACACTGCGGAAGGCACCGCACGGGATCCAGGTCATGAACATCATGGAGTTGACGACATGAATCAGCACAACGCCCTGGAAGGTCCCGATCAGATTCAGCTTGTAGAACAGAATGCCGATCGAGATGTACAGGCCCATGCGCGGGAAGGCATTGGACAGCAGGAAGGAAAGCATGAAGGCATTTCTGCCTTTGAACTTGAAGCGGGCCAGGGCATAGGCTGCCGGCACGCAGATGATGGCACTGACAATGGTCACAACGATGGCAAGAATGAAGGATGTGCCAATCGATGACAGCAGTGAAGGCTGTCCAAGCACAAACTGCCACCACTTGAAGCCAAACTTCTGCGGAATGATGGCCGGTGCCTCATATTTGTCGGCAAATGCCAGCATGACCAGGTTCAGCAATGGCAGATAGAAGAAGATGACAAATACCGCAAAGATGATGTATTGCCAGAAGTTCTTTGAACCAACCTGATGGTAGTATTTCTTCAGCATAATTCCTCCCGGCATGCCACGGCATCCCTGATCTTCCGGGTCGTGATATTGATGATCTGCGGATCCTGCAGAAATCTTTTGATCTCACCCATCTCATTCACCGTCCACACCGAAGCCTTTAAACCGCATTCTTTCAGATCATTGACAAGTACGTCATAGACGCGGTATTCCAGATTGATCACATGAATTCCCTGTGCCGCGGCATCCTTCAATACATCCAGCATACGCAGCGGAATCACGCCTTTGAGCATGTTCTCATAGATCGTCGGCCAGAGATTCTCGATGTTCATATATACTTCTGCTTTGGCAAACTTTGCATGGCGCTGATGGAAATCCACCGGATCCACAGTACCGGAATAGATCAGCTGATCCGATACACCGCAGGATACAGCAAGCTGATATACAGCCTCCTCAAGCCCTTCTGCCTTGAGATCACAGTTCATCTTCGCCTGCGGATACTTTTTCAGACAGGCAAACGCATCCGCCAGAGGCACACTGTCCCGGTTGCTTTCATCGTGGGAAAGGACGAGGGTTCCGTCATCTTTCTGACGGACATCCACTTCCACACAGTCGGCACCGCTGTCCAGACCATACTGTACAGATGGCAGTGTGTTGTCTTTTGTACCATCACTGCCAGCATGAGCAGTCAGATATGTCATACCGATATTTGTCACTCCCTTTCAACGGCATCCATCTTGCCAGAGGAATGTAAAATATTTTCAGAAGTACAAAAACAGATTTGGTTAAATATTTATCGCAAATGTAAAATTTTCATATACAAAATATCTGGCTTTTACCTATATTCAACATAAATAAGCCGAACTTTTCACACGGATTTTGTATAGTAAGGCTGCTTTTGTACAAAAGGAGACACGAGAAATGAAAGATCTGCTGTCATTTCAAAGTACAGTTCCCCGCAACTATCAGGGAACCATAAGCTATGAATACTGTCTGGAAAAACCATTGCGCCAATTGGAAATCACTTTGTCATACAATCATGAGAAAATACAGGATCCAGCAGCCTATCTACAGAAATACCGCATCTTTCTGGCCAACCGGCTGGAAGCGTACCTTGGCAGACACCCCAGTGATATCGATCTGCGGCAGGCAATGGATCACATGAAGACAGAGATTCAGTTTGCCTTGTTTATGAATGGCCGCTTTGTCTGCAATATCCACAAACCTGGCAAAACTAAAAAAATGGTGATCACATCCAGTCCGCAAAATGAAGGAACTGTGGTAAAGGAGATCCGGGGTCAGATTAGGATTGTGGTCAATGTGTTTGCGGCCATTGAGGATGATACTGTAATCACACTGCAGGTAAAGGGGGAGTAGCCATATGTGGAAGCGCATTGAACTGCATCATCATACAATCGCCTCGGATGGAAAGTTTACCCCCGAAGCACTTGCACAATATCTGCACGATCATGACATCATGGCGGCATCGCTGACAGATCATAATACAACCGCCGGTTATGAACGCTTTGCAAAAGCATGTGCAGATCTGCACATGGAAACAATCCAGGGCATGGAAGTGACGACATGGTATGGCCATCTGCTGGCCCAGGGAATCAGCAGCTATTTTGAATGGGAAGATTTCCAGAAAGAAAATGCCGATCTGCTGTTAGAGCGCATTCACAAGGATGGCGGCGTGGCTGGTCCTGCCCACCCTTGTTCCATCCCCTACCCCTTTTCCAACGGCATGGCATGGACCATGCAGATTCATGACTGGCATCTGGTGGACTTCCTGGAGATCGTAAACAATGCCCATCCACTGTATCCTGACAACCAGAGAGCACTGTATCTCTGGAAAGCAAAGGTACTGGAAGGCTTTCATATTCAGCCGGTATCCGGCATGGATCTGCACCAGCCGGAAAACATGGCAGGATGGTATACCACCTGGATGGATGCTGAAGAAAGAAAGCCGCTTTCAAAGCAATTCCATGATGCCATCCGCTATGGCAAAGTTCAGGTTACCAATGGACCCGTACTGGACTTTGATAACGATTCCCTGTTTCACTGCAGTATACCGAATCCTGACCGTTCTACATATCTATTAACCATCGAAACAGCCCATGAAAAAAAGCAGGAACTCATGCGGCCGGAAGGCATAGTACTTCCAAGGCTGCAGGAACCTGCTGTGATCTGTGTCTATGATCTATCGGAAGAAGAGGAATATCCCCGCATCATCACTTCCTGTTTTGATCACCGGGATCATCAGGGCTGAGTTTTCCTTCCAGGAAGTGTTTGCGGCATAAAGCAATATAGTCATCATTGGCACCAAGCATGATCTGGGCACCACTGCGGACAATGCCATGCTTGTTATATCTGGCATTGCAGGTTGCCTTCCTGCCGCACCAGCAGACTGTCTTGATCTCTTTGATCTCATCCGCAATCGCCAACAGACGTTCACTGCCTTCAAACAGGTTCAGCTGAAAGTCTGTACGCAGGCCATAGCAGAGTACCGGAATACCCAGGTCATCGACAATATGAGCCAGGAAATCAATCTGCTTGGCCGGCGCAAACTGGATTTCGTCCACAATCACAGCATCATATTCTTTGATTTCTTCATCGCTCATGGCGCAGATATCGCTCAGCAGAATGCATTCTCTTTCCAGACCAATCCGGGAACGAATGACATTTTTACCATCTCTTGTATCCGTATTGGTCTTGGCCAGTAATACCTTCTGTCCCCTTTCACGATAGTTGTATTCTGCCATCAATGCATTGGCACTTTTGGAGCTGCCCATTGCACCATAATAAAAGTACAGTTTTGCCATGATTGAAATCCTCCGTGACGCTTACCAGAAGTATTGTATTACAGAATGGCTGAAAACAAGGTACCAATGTAATAGAAAAGAGTAGGCGACAGAGTTAACTTCTGCCGCCCCTCATCAAACCGTACGTGCGCTTCTAACGCATACGGCTTTCCTTTCCGGTTTCATTGTTACAGTAAGATGGTAAAAAGACAATTAAAGTTAC